>DATJXP010000288.1:0-4515 GCA_035500035.1 Candidatus Acidiferrum sp.
TCACCAGCGACAAGGCCGTGCGTGTAGCCAACTACCAGAAGAACATGATCAAGGAGATCAGCATCATCGCCCACTCGTGCGGCGTGCCGAATCCGCGACATCTGACACGCAAGCACGCGCGCATGGTGGCAAGCAGCAGCGCCAGCATCAGCCTGGTGGATTATTACGGGCAGCATCAGTGGTATTGAACTTACGCTCCGACTCTTGCGCACGGCAGGCGCCTGCCTTTGATCGCAACTCGGGTTTGAGGAAACGCCCTACTTGAAGATTAATACAGGAACTTGCCCTGATTTGTGGCTTTGGTGCGACAGCAGCTCAGGTACTAGCAACTTCACTTCAGATTTCAACTCTTCGAAAGACATAGCTTCAGCCACCAATCCGATCAAATCTTCGCTGGTGCCAATATAAACACCGACTCCATCGTCGTGAACGACATCGATTTTTATCGACAATGGCATACCGAGCGCAGCCAACATCGCGGAAAACGGCCAACCCAGTCGGTACATGACTCACCTCTGACTCGTAAATAAATTAGCCGAATTCCCTCCGGCCTGCTATTTATCATTACCACAACACACGGATGTGAGTAATGAAAATCAGGGACGTGCTGCGCTTGCTGCAGGAGGACGGCTGGGTGCTTGTCGCCACCCGCGGAAGTCACCGACAATTCAGGCATCCGATCAAATCCGGACACGTGACGCTGCCAGGGAAGCCCGGTGATGACATTACTATCGGAACCTACAACAGCGTTTTGAAACAGGCTGGCCTGAAAAAGAGAGGATGAGTGCCATGCGCTACGCAGTCATAATCGAGCAAGCTGAAAACAACTTCAGTGCCTATGTGCCTGACTTGCCTGGCTGTATAGCCACCGGCCTTACCGTGGAAGAAGTGACGCAAAACATCCAGGAAGCGGTCAGTTTTCATCTGGACGGGTTACGGGCTGACGGAATGGTAATCCCCCAACCAAGCAGCCAAGTGGCCTACGTCAACGCGGCATAGCCTTTCATAGAGGCGTCGTCCTGGCTTGAAGCCGGCCCGGCCATGCCGACTAACTGCCCTGCTTCCGCTGCCACGCCACCACGTCGTCGAACTTCACCGCGCCGCCGAAGATGTCGAGCGCGCTGCCGATAGTGAGGTCGACCTTGCCCAGCCCAAGCTGTTTGACACGATCGAGATCGGATAATTGATGCACGCCGCCGGCGTAGGTGACCGGGCACGGACTGTGGTTGCCGAGCAGTGCTATCAATTCTTGCTGGATGCCTTGGCGCAGGCCTTCGACATCGACGCCGTGCACGAGAAATTCGTCGCAGTTTTCGGCAAGACGCATAAGCAAATCGGCATTCACTTCTTCGTCGGTGAATTTTTGCCAGCGATCGGTGACGACGAAGAATTTGCCGTCGCGTGAGCGACAGCTGAGGTCGAGCACGAGCCGGTTTTTGCCGACTGTTTGCACCAACGCCGCCAGCCGTTCGCCATCGATTCTCCCGTCGGCGAACACGTACGATGTGACGATGACGTGGCTGGCGCCTGCATCGAGAAAAAGTTTTGCGTTATCGGGCGTGACGCCGCCGCCGTACTGCATGCCGCCGGGCCACGCGCGCAATGCAGCGAGCGCCGCGTCTTCGTTGCCCTGACCGAGCGCGATCACGTGCCCGCCATGCAAACCGGCATCGCGATACAACTGCGCGTAGAACGCAGGCGTTTTTTCGCTGGTGAAGTTGGTCTTGAGTGCGGCCTGATCCTGCTCGTTGAGCGAGCCGCCGACGATCTGCACCACCTTGCCGTGATGCAGATCGATGCAGGGACGGAATCGCACTACTTCTTCGCTTTCAGTTCGTTGTACATCGCTTCCACCAGCACGGTGTTGGTGACACTGCCGGACGACCAGCGCGCGTCGAATTCGGCAGTCGGTTTTTCCGCCTGCACCTGCTCCAGCGTCTTGCCGGCCTTGATGCTTTTGCTGATGCGATTGCGGATGGTATCCAGCATTTTCAACTGTGCCTGTACGTCGCTGCGCTTGCTGACGTCGCCATGGCCCGGCACGAACAACGTGCTGTCGTTCGACATGGCTATCATCTGTTTGTACACCGCCATGATGCCGAGCACGCTGCCGCCGCCCGGCACGTCGGCGCGCGGATAGCTGACGGTGCGGAACACGTCGCCGGTCATGATGATGTTGAGATCCTTGAAGTACACCATGGAGTCGCCGTCGGTGTGCGACGGTTGCACGTGGAAGACGTGAATGTCGTGGCCATTGAAATGGAAGTCCATCGAAGAGTCATAAGTGACGCTGGGCAGCGCGAGGTTCTGCTCCGCAGTAAGCGGCTTGGCGGGATCGTTGCCAGTGAAGCCATCCGCCAGACGTTTGCGCAAATTCTGGTGCGCGACGATGGCAACGCCGGCCTTGGCGAAGTTGGCATCGCCGCTGACGTGATCGGGATGGTAATGCGTGTTGACGAGATAGCGGATCGGCTTGTCGCTGAGCGTCTTGATGGCGGCAATGATCTTGTCGGTCAGCTGCGCATACTGGGCATCGACCATGAATACGCCGTCGTCGCCCACGGATACGCCGATTTGCCCGCCGGAACCTTCGAGGTAATAAAACCCGTCGGCCAGTTTGTGAGTTTTGATCTCGACCTTGCTGAAGTCCTGCTGCGGCTGGGCCGACGTGGTGCCGATCAGACCTAGCGCCAATACGGCGACTACACCCCGGACCAGCCGGGAATTGATGGTGATTTTCATGGTTTATCCCCTTCCGGAAAGGAGCCGGCAGCATACACCAAGCCGCCTTGTTTGACCTTTTATGAGGAAACCGACGCGACTGATTGAAAGTCATCGCTTTTGCTTGTTGACCGACTCTGGTCGCGGTGGCAGACTGGCCCTGCCTGCTGAGCTGACAGTGACACAACCAGCAGGCCCACGGGTTCCCGTATCGAGGCGCATCTGAACAGGATGAAAGCTCTCCGGTGCTGAACCGGAGCCGCCATAGAGTGCCAAACGGCAGCCAGTCTGCCAGGAGGGTACTCGTCATCTCCTAAATCCCCCGCACGCCAACGCTTTACCGGCTTTTGGTTTTTTCTTAACTCTGGGTGGAGGTAGTTTTCCATGGCGAAACGCGCACAGCTTCAACGACAGGCCCGCAACAACCACGATTACGATAGTCGCTTCGGTCACGAACCGAGACGCGAAAAAGAAAGTCGCAAGAGCAAGAAACACCGACAGTACGATCTCGACACCCACAACGTCGTCGATCTCTCCAGCCACAGCGCCCAACTCGCCACCGCCTACGCCCCGCATCGCTGCAAGACCCCGCTTTCGCCGCAAACTGCTGCCCAGCAGCTCTACATCAGCGCCATCCGCAACCATTGCCTGACCTTCGGCATCGGCCCGGCCGGCACCGGTAAATCCTATTGCGCAGGGGCGCTGGCCGCCGAAGCGCTGGAATCCGGCCGCATCGAACGCATCATCCTGACCCGCCCGGCGGTCGAAGCCGGCGAAAACCTCGGCTTTTTGCCGGGCGAACTGGAAGACAAGTACGCCGTGTACATCGACGCCTTCCGCGACATCCTCAACGAACGACTCGGCTCCGGCGTGGTCGATTACTGCCTGCGTCACGGCCGCATCGTTGGCGCGCCACTGGCTTACATGCGCGGCAAGACCTTCAGCAACAACACCTTCGTCATTCTCGACGAGGCGCAGAACACCACACCGGCGCAGATGAAAATGTTCCTGACCCGCATCGGCGAACACGCCAAGGTGGTGATCAACGGCGACATCCGCCAGAGCGATTTGCGCGGGCCGAACGGTCTCGAGGACGCCATCGGCAAGGTGAAAGGCTTGCCCGGCGTTTACATTCATACCTTTGAACGCGCGGACATTGTTCGCAGTGGGCTCGTACGCCACATCATGGATCGCTACGAACCGGACTGATTGCTCCCCTATAATCGCCGCTTTGCCAAGCGCGAAGCGGCGATTGCATGAACAGCCTCGATCAACAAGTCCTCAACCAACTGGCACAGTGGCTGGAAGCCGGCAAACACTGCTGGTTGTGCACGATCACCGATACTTTTGGTTCTTCGCCGCGCCCGATCGGTTCGCTGCTGGCGTGCAACGAAGATGGGCTGCATTGCGGCTCGCTGTCCGGCGGCTGCGTCGAAGACAACCTGCGCGAAAGCCTGTTCAAGGGCGAACTGGCCAAGACCGCACCGGCGCACATGAAGTACGGCGTCGCCGTGGAAGACGTGCTGAAGCTCGGCTTGCCGTGCGGCGGCAGCATGCAGGTGTTCATCGAGCCGATCGCTCCCGATCAGGCACCGCGATACCGCGTGCTGGCCGACAAGGTCGAGCGGCGCGAACTGGTTCAACGTGAAGTCGATATTCATACCGGTGAGTGGACGATGCACGATGTTGCGCGTTATCACCCGCTCGAACTGACGGACGCCACGCTGCGTCATTGCTATGGCCCGTCGTTCCAGCTGTTGCTGGTCGGCGCGGTGCAGGTGGCGTGGTACCTGG
>DATJXP010000289.1:0-11494 GCA_035500035.1 Candidatus Acidiferrum sp.
AAGCACTGCGCAAAGAATGCCTGGAGAAAGCAGCCAATGGCTAACCGTGATTTATTGATCGAAATCGGCACCGAAGAACTGCCGCCGAAAGCCTTGCTGCCGTTGTCGGAAGCGTTCCGCGACGAGTTCGCCGCGCAGTTGCAGAAAGCCGGACTCGTGCATGGCGAAGTTGAAGTATTCGCAACGCCTCGCCGCCTCGCATTGATCGTGCACGCATTGCCGGAACAGCAGGCAGATCGCACCGTCGAGAAATGGGGCCCTGCCGTGCAGTCCGCCTTCGCCGCGGATGGCACGCCGAGCAAGGCGGCGGAAGGATTTGCCCGCGGCTGCGGCGTGACGGTGGCCGCGCTGCAACAGAAATCGGATGGCAAAGTCACCAAGCTGTTGTTCGTCTCCACGCAGGCTGGCGATAAGACCGCGAACCTCGTGCCCGACATGGTGCGCGCTGCGCTCGCGGCATTGCCGATTCCGAAGCGCATGAGGTGGGGCAGTACGCGCGACGAATTCGTGCGGCCGGTGCACTGGGTCGTGCTGCTGTTCGGCAGCGAAGTCATCAACGCCACGATCATGGGTGTGCAGACCGGCGCCGAAACCCGCGGCCATCGCTTCCATCATCCAAACGGCATCCATCTCAATTCGCCGGAGTTCTATGCGCGCTTGTTGCGCGGGCAGGGCAAGGTCATCGCCAGTTTTGCCGAGCGGCGCGATGAAGTGCGCAAGCAGGTCGAAGCCGAAGGGCAGAAACTTGGCGCGCGTGCTGTTATCGAAGACGCGCTGCTCGACGAAGTGACTTCGCTGGTCGAATGGCCGGTGGCGCTGACGGGCAACTTCGACAAGAACTTTCTCGACGTGCCGCAGGAAGCGCTGATCTCGGCGATGAAGGGGCATCAGAAGTGTTTCCACCTGCTGGACGCGAACGGCAACATCCTGCCGAACTTCATCACGCTCAGTAACCTCGTCAGCAAGGATCCGGCGCAAGTGATCGCCGGCAATGAGAAGGTGATACGTCCGCGTTTGGCCGATGCCGCGTTCTTCTACGCACAGGACAAGAAGCTCAAGCTGGCTGATCGCATCGAGAAACTGAAGACGGTCGTGTTCCAGCAAGAGCTCGGCACCGTGTACGACAAGTCGCAACGCGTGAAGGCGCTGGCACTGCATATTGCGGAACTGCTGGGCACCGACAAGCATCTCGCCGGCCGCGCCGCCGAACTTGGCAAATGCGACCTGATGACCAAGATGGTGTACGAGTTCGCGGAGCTGCAAGGCATCATGGGTTATTACTACGCGCTCAACGACGGCGAGAACAAAGAAGTCGCCTTGGCGTTGAATGAACAATACATGCCGCGCTTCGCTGGCGATGAACTGCCTACCACGGCCACCGGCCGCGTGCTGGCAATGGCCGAACGCCTCGACACTATTGCCGGCCTGTTCGCCATTGGCCAGCCGCCAACTGGTTCGAAAGACCCGTTCGCACTGCGCCGCGCTGCGCTCGGCGTGCTGCGCATCATCATCGAGAAGCAACTGCCACTCGATCTGGACCTGTGCGTGGATTTCGCCACGCGGCCGTTCCTGAATTTGCCAAAAGCCCATGGCGTGAAACAGGCCGTGCTCGACTTCGTGTTCGAGCGTTTGCGTGCGCTGTACAGCGACCAGGGCATCAGCGCCGATGTGTTCCTAGCAGTTGATGCCGTACGTCCATCCAGCCCACTACTGTTTGATGCACGCATCAAGGCGGTCAGCCACTTCGTCAAATTGCCTGCCGCGCAGGCGTTGGCCGCCGCCAACAAGCGTGTGTCCAACATCCTGCAGAAATCGGACCCTGCCTCGGTAAATGCGATGTCTACCGCTCTGCTGAAGGAGCCTGCCGAGCGAGCGCTATATAACTCTCTCAGTGAGCTTTTGACTGTCACAAGCCCGCTGCTGGTATCCCATCGCTACACCGAAGCTTTGGCGGCGATGGCCTCGCTGCAATCGCCCGTTGATGCTTTCTTCAACGAAGTGATGGTGAATGTAGATGATGTGGCACTTCGCAATAATCGTCTCGGTATGCTGAACCAATTGCGCCAGCTGTTCCTGCGCGTCGCCGACATCTCGCTGCTGCAGAATGTCTGAGCCCACGCCCAAGCTGGTGATCCTCGACCGCGACGGCGTCATCAATGCCGACAGCGACGACTACATCAAAACGGTCGATGAGTGGACGCCGTTGCCCGGCAGCATTGCGGCGATCGCCAAGCTGTCGCAAGCCGGCTATCGCATCGCGGTGGCCACCAACCAGAGCGGCTTGGCGCGCGGCTACTTCGACGAAATCACGCTGGCCAACATGCACAACCTGATGTGCGCACTGGTGGAGCAGGCCGGCGGCGAGATCGACGTGATCTGCTACTGTCCGCACCTGCCCACCGACGACTGCTATTGCCGCAAGCCGAAGACCGGCTTGCTCGAGCAGATCGGCGATGCGCTCAATCAACCGGTGCAAGGCGCGTGGCTGGTGGGTGATCACGAAAAAGATCTGCAGATGGCGCTCGCAGCCGGCTGCAAGCCGCTGCTGGTGCGCACCGGCAAGGGCGCCAAAACCGAAGCGGCGTTATCGCCGGACTTGCGTACGCAAGTGCGCGTGGTGGACGATCTCGCCGAAGCCGCGCGCGTGATCCTGCACGCCGACGCCACGAGTGCCTGACATGCTGACGCTGCGTTCCATCCTGTTCTACCTGGTTTATGCCGCGTCGCTGGCGCTGTGGTCGTCGCTGTGCGTGTTGACCGGCTGGCTGCTGCCGCTGAAGGCGCGCTATCCGTTTTTCGTGCAGTGGAACCGCTTCGCCGTGTGGTGGGTGGGCGTGTGCTGCGGCGTCAAATACGAAATCGTTGGCCACGACAACATACCGCGCGAACCGTTCGTGCTGCTCAGCAATCATCAGAGCCCGTGGGAAACGGTGTTCCTTTATTACCAATTCCGACCGCTGTGTGCGGTGCTGAAACGCGAACTGCTGAGGATTCCGTTTTTCGGCTGGGCGCTGTGGTTGCTGGATCCTATCGCCATCGATCGCAGCAAGCGGCGCGATGCGCGCGAATCGATGATGGCGCAGGGCAGGAAGCAGCTCGACCACGGCATCAACATCCTGGTGTTTCCGGAAGGGACGCGCGGCGCTCCCGGTGCCGATCGCAAGTACTACACCGGTGGCGCCGAGCTGGCGATCGCCAATGGCGCCCGCGTATTGCCGGTGGCGCACGATGCCGGGGTTTACTGGCCGGCGCACAAGCTGGTGAAGAAGCCCGGCACCATCCGGGTGATCATCGGCAAGCCCATCGATACCGCGGGGCGCGAGCCGCGCGAACTCACCGAGCAGGTGAAGCAGTGGGTGGCGTCGGTGCAGGCATCTCCTTAGCCGGTTCCGCCGCACCTGACTTCCGGTTGCGTGGCTGCACGCTGTCGATGAACGCCTTGGCCTCTTCGTCGAATTTGACGCGCACCGCAAGGCCTCGATACGAATACCCCGCCACGAACATGACACCGCTGTAGTACGGATGCAGGCAGTACAGCGAGTGCGATTGCAGTTTCAGCGTGCCGGTTATCTTGTCGGCCATTTTGGCCTGCCTGTCTTCGTGCAGGGCTTTGTAGCGCGCGCACTGGTAGCCGCGATCGTCTTCGTAGGTCAGGCTCGATTCCAGTTCGCGAAAGCGCGTGCTCGGGGTTTCGTTGTCGATGCCCCGACGTATTTGCTCGAGAAAATCTTCCTTGTCTTTCGGCGGCGCCACCTTGAACGAGCTGGCAACGGCAACCAGCGACGAACTGGGTTCTTCGTCGGCATGCGCGAGCGTGATGGTGGCGGTGGTTTTTTTCTCAATGGCCCAGCCATCCGGCTTGGTGGGCACCTTGAGCGAGAGCAGGTTCGTCATCAGCGTCTCGCCTGCCGTCGCCGGCTTCGGTCGTTCCGGGGTCGATGCCGAGGGCTGCCCGTATGCGGCGAATGTCAGCAATGAACCAAGCAGGAGCAGATGTCGTCGTTGCATGGCGTCTCCGTCAGCTGTGTTGCTGCAATAGTTGATACATGCCGGGGTTGGCGCAATCCTTGGCGAGATCGAGCGCGGATAGTCCGCGCTTGTTGGTGACCGCCACGCTGGCGCCGGCGTCGATCAGGATTTTTGCCGCACCGATCTGATCGCGTTTTTCTCTCGGTCCTTGCGGGCTGTAGCCGTGCACGGCCCAGTACAGCGGAGTCGACGCGAACTCCGTGTCGCATACGTCGATGCGTGCGCCGCGTGCGATCAGCAATTCCACGGTCGAGCGCAATCCCATCCACGCCGCCCAATGCAGCGCCCGTGCGCCAAATACCGAGGTCGCTTCCAGATCGGCACCGGCGTCGATCAATACCTTGGCCACTTTTTCGGCGCCCAGCGACGCTGCGCCGATCAAGGGCGTTTCGCGTCCATGGCTGCCGTCGAGCGCAGCGCCGTGGTCCAGCAACAGCTGTGCGATTTCGCCTTCGTTGCCGTTGAACAGCCAGCCGTTGAAGACGCAATCGGACACGTAATGCAGCGGATCGGACTGGTTTTCCTGATTCACGACCCAGTGGATCGTGCTGTTGGCCAGCGAAGAGTCGGCTTCGAGCGCGAGCCGGACGGCGATGACATCGCCACGCTCGATGGCCTGGCGGAATTCGTCATTCACACCGCATCCCTGACGATCTGCGTTACCTTGATTTCGACGTCCTGTGCGATGTGCAGCAACATCGACGCCTGCGACAGTTCGGCCAGCATCGGCACCGGCTTGATTACGCCTATCCGGGTGCGGCCGTGTTCGGTAAACACGGAAATGCGGCAGGGCAGCACCATGCTTAGGCGCATATCGACCGACAGCACCTTGGCTGCCTGCAACGGATTGCAGATCTCGAATACCTGGCATTGTTCCTTGAACTCCAAGCCCTTGGCGCGCAGTGTGGCGCCAAGGTCATGGATGTGCAAAACCCCAAAGCCGTGGTTCGTGACCGCGGTCGCAAGATCGCGGGTGGCATCCTCAAATGACTTGTTGCTATCGAGAATAAAGTACAAGACGCAATCCTACTTGCCCGCGTTGGAACTTTGCCCGGCGTTGGTGCTTTGGCCCGCGTTGTTACCGCGGAAGCTGGCTTGCAGCAAATGCGTCAACGTATGCACGTACCGCAGTTTGCCTTTTTCCACATGGAAGAAGTGCGTGTCGGCCGCGCCGCTGCCGCCGTTGGCCGAACCGGCGCCGAAGGTGCAGATCGCCACGATGTTGCCGGTGACTTCATCCACTACGTAGTGACGATTGGCGATGTTGACGCCGGACGGCACGCCGACATCGCAACTGTCGTCGGCCTGGCCCTTGCCGGTGTAGGCGCCGCCTTCGGTGCGCTGGCATGGATAGCCCCACGGCACCAGGTCCTTCTTGCCTTCGAGGAAGGCGTCGAGATAGGCGTTGGCCGCGGCTTCCAGGTCGCCGCGCGAGGTGCGGCTTTCCACCGCCAGCGGGCCCCAGTTTTCGGTGGTGGCGTATTTCAGGTAGGCCTCGGCGTTGAACAGCCAGTAGCCGGTAGTGGTCCACACGGTTTCGATTTCAGCGATCTTGTCGTGGTTGACGCGCAAGCGGGTGCCGAGCACGTAAGGTGCAGCCTTGTCGGTGACGATCACTTGCGTGAAGGTCTGGCAGGTGCTGGTGTCAGCGATGGTGAATTCATTGTCGACTTTCAGCGGCTTCATGATGATGCCTTGCTTGATGTCCACCGGTGCGTTGTTTTCGTAATAGCCAAGACCGTTGGCCAGCGGCAGGCCGGCCGTGCTGCCCTTGGTCTGCGCGGCAACGTAAGCCTTGGCGGCATTCTGCAATCCGACGCGCGAGCAATTGATCTGGGTGGCGACGGGGTCGTTGGTCACCGCCGGTGGCTGTTGCTGGGCAACGGTGAGCACGGGGGCAAGCAGGGCGCCGGCAAGCGCGAGGCCAAGCAAGGTGGTGCGTTTCATATAAAAGCTCCTGATGGTTGTTGTTGTCTTTGCCGCCGGATTATAGGCGCGAACATGGTGGAGCGTGTATGGCATCATTGTGCGTCTTGTAAAACCCGTCCAAACTGACTGCCATGACACGGATGTTGCGAAAATTGTTGGTGCGATTTGCGTGGCTGTTCCGCGCAATCAACGCTACGTTGCCGGCTCCATTACTGAGGGTATTGCGGCGCACTGCCGAAAAGCTCAAGTACCGTGACATCAGTGCCGTGCACGAGCTGCCGCCGATCTTTCACTATTGGAGCAATCGCTACGTATTGCCAATATTGCGGGAAGCCGGCTACGACGGCGTCGATGACTTCTTTGTGCAACACATCGCACGCTTTCGGGATAAACCGTTGCTTCGTGTTGTCAGTATCGGCAGCGGCAACTGCGAACAGGACCTCCGATTGGTCCGCACACTGCTCGACATGGGAGTGACCAACCTCCGCTATGAGTGCCTGGAATTCAATGACGCGATGCTGGCTCGTGCGCGAGCAGAGGCGCACAGGCTTGCGGTGGCGCAAACGATGCTGTTCAGCGAGATTGACCTCGCGCAATGGCGCCCACAAACACAGTATGAAGTAGTACTGGCCAGCCAGTTCCTGCATCACGTCCCCGGATTGGAAGTTTTGTTCGACACCATCCGGGATGCCCTGACCGACGACGGCCTGTTTCTGGTGGACGACATGATCGGCCGCAATGGCCACATGCGTTGGCCGGAAGCGTTGGAACTGGTAAATGCGCTGTGGTCGGAACTGGACGACGCGCACAAGTTCAACCACCTGCATGGCATTACCAACAGGCGGTTCGTCAATTGGGATTGTTCCCTGACCGGCTTTGAAGGCATCCGCGCGCAGGACATACTGCCATTATTGATGGAGCGTTTCGGTTTCGAGAGCTTTATCGTATTCGCCAACTTGATCGATGTGTTCGTCGAACGGCCCTATGGCCCCAACTTTGACGTCAATAACCCCGCGGATCTGGCCTTCATCGACAAGGTGCAGGCGCTCGACCAAGCCAACATCGAGTCGGGGCGCATCAAGCCTACCCACATGATCGCCGCGCTGTGCAAGGCGGCGCCGGCACGGACCACCACGATTCGTCACCTGACGCCGCAGTTTTGCCTGCGCAGCCCCTTATCCAACCTGTAGCGGCCGGCGGCGCGCGTATAATTTTCATCCTCCCGGCCAGCCTCGGCACTCAAACAACAGGATCGCCCATGATCATTCGTCCCCGCCCCAATCTGCTGCAGCTGTTCTTCATACTGCGCGGTTCCATCGTGCCGCGCATTGCGCCGCAGATTCTGGGCCTGGCGGCCTATGCGGTGCTCGTGGTGTGGCTGTCGCGCCGGTTCGGCATCGACTTCGGCACCGGTGGCCTGGCACCGTTTACGCTGCTCGGCGTCACGCTGTCGATCTACCTTGGCTTTCGCAACAACGCGGCGTTCGATCGCTGGTGGGAAGCGCGCAAGCTGTGGGGGCAGATGGTGTTTGACGTCCGCAATCTGGCGCGCGCCGCGACCGGATTGATTCCCGCCGGCAGCAGCCACACGCGACCGCTGTTGATGGAGGCGCTGGCGTTCTGCCATTTCCTGCGCGGATCGCTGCGTGCGGTGGACGTGAGCAAGGATGTGGTCGGCTTTCTCGGCGACGAATTGGCGAGCGTTGCCGGTTACCAGAACAAGAGCGACGCCATGCTGCGCCGCATGGGTCAGCGCCTTGGCGAACTGAAAACTTCCGGCCGCATCGATGCCATGGACTATCGCATTCTCGACGAGCGTCTTTCCACGTTGGCCGCGCTGCAGGCAGGCTGCGAACGCATTGCCAACACCCCGCTGCCGTTTGCGTACATGCTACTGCTGCATCGCTCGGCGTATCTTTACTGCTTTCTGTTGCCGTTCGGACTCGCCACGTCACTCGGCTGGCTGACACCGTTGTTCACCGCGGTGATCGCCTATTCGTTCTTTGGGTTGGATGCGTTGTCGGAAGAACTGGAAGATCCGTTCGGCATGGAGGCCAACGACCTGCCGCTCGACCGCATGTGCCGCATCTGTGAAATTTCGGTATTCGAAGCACTGGGCGAGCCGGCGCCGGCGGCGATGGAAGCGGTGGATTACTTCTCGTCGTAGCAGCTCATCCGCACTTGGTGGCGGAACCCTGCTGATTCGCCGCCGCGTTGCATGCCGGCGGAGCTGTGTTGATTTTCAGCCGGAAGTACGACGCCTGTTGCCGTACCGGCGCAACCACGGGTTGCGGTTTGTCGTTGCCGGTTTGCTGATGGACCGGTCGCAGCACCGGAACGTAGCGGTAAACCACGGTCGTCGATGCCTTGGCCGCGGCCGTGGCGTTTGCTTGCTCGGCAAGGGCGAGCTCTTGTTGGTAGCGTTGTCCGCGGTCGTGCTGCGCCTGTGCCTGCTGCTTTTCCCATTCGCGCCATTCGGCGTCCTCGCGCTCTTGTCGTTCGCGAGCGGCCACTTGTTGCTCGGCCAGCCGCTGTTGTTCCGCGGCCCGGCTTTGCGCGGCTTCGGTGGCCGCCAGCGCTTGCTGCTGCCGTACTTGTATCGCATGCACATGCAGTGCAATGCGTTGATCGGTTTCGAGGCCGGGATAGTCGAGCGGGCGAGTAAGCGTGACCTGCAACAGGTCCGACTGATCGTGGCAAAGCCTGACCGATTCAACGTTGGTGCTGGCGCCACTGGCCCAGCGGGCGGCGATGCCGTCCACCACGTAACAGCCATCAGCCATCTGGTGCCGCGCCAGGCTCTGCTCGTCGTAATCGAGAGCGACCGGGGTTATTCCCAACGATTTTCCCGAGCCAAGCTCGGTAAGGTAGGCACCTTCGGGTTGCGAGAAGACCATCAGGCGAACCTCGCCGGCACTCGCGGTCGAGGCCAGCGACAGCAACAACATCACGAGCGATAAGCGGACGCGCATTGCCATCTCCTGCGGGAACCGCGGCTGTTTGCATTGCCAGTGTTGCAACCGCCGCCGAAACGCCGGCTTAACGGCAGCGGCGAAATTACGCCTGACGCGCCGCGTGCCGGCCACTCCTGCTCACGGTTTCAATTCCAGCAGCGCGGTTTGCGGCGTCAGTTCGGCCTTGACGGTTTCGACCACGATTTCACTGGCCAGCGTGAAGTCGGCCTGGCTGCGGATATCGCGCGACGAAGCGCCGATGCCGATGTGATAGGCGCCGGGGGCGGCAATCCACGCGCGGCGCGCCGTGTCGAACGAGGCGAGATCGTGCGCTTGCAGCGTGAACGTGAGCGTTTGCTGCTCGCCCGGTTTCAATTCGTTGCTGCGCGCGAACGCTTTCAGTTCGTGCGCCGGCTTGTCGAGTCCGCCGCCTGGCGCCGACAAGTACAGCTGCGCCACTTCGCGGCCGGCGACGGCACCGGTGTTGGTGACAGTCACGCTGATCGTCACGTTGCCGTCGAACGCCGGCTTGTCGAGCGTGGCGGCGCCGTAACCGAACTGCGTGTACGACAAGCCAAAACCGAACGGATATGACGGCTCCAGTTTGAAGCTGTCATAGTAGCGATAACCGACGAAGATGCCTTCCGGATAACTGACGCGGGACGCTTTGCCGCGCGAGAAGCCGGTGGTGTCGGTGGTTTCCGTGGTCGTCAGCTCTTCGCCCGGGAAGCTCTTGGCCGACGGCACGTCTTCGTAGCGTTTTGGAAACGACGTCGGCAGTTTGCCGGATGGATTGACCGTGCCGTTCAATACATCGAGCAACGCATTGCCAGCCTCCTGGCCGCCTTGCCACGGCAGCACGATGGCGTCGGCCAGGTCGCGCCAGCTTGCGGTTTCGATGACGTTGCCGATGTTCAGCACCACCACCAGTTTCTTGCCGGCGGCGTGAAACACGGCAGAGGCATCGCGCAGCAATTGCAGCTCGGCGGCGGTCAGGTAGAAGTCGCCTTGAACGTCGCGGTCCTGGCCTTCGCCGGAAACGCGCCCCAGCGTGACCAAGCCAACGTCATTGTTTTTTGCTGCGCGTTGCAGTTCGGTTTTCGCCACCTGCATTTCCGGCAACGGCGGCACATGCTCGAACAACGAGCGCGGCGGTGGGCGCTTGGCCTTGCCGTCGGCGATCGCGTTCTTGTAGGCCGTCATCAATGCTTGATCGATCTGGTAGCCATTGGTTTCCAGCGCTTGTTCGAGCGAGATGGTGTAGGCCTTGTTGACGTCGCCGCTGCCGGTGCCGCCGGAGATGAAGTCGTACGACGTGTTGCCCAGCAGCGCGACGTGCTTGATCGTCGCCGACAGCGGCAGCGCGCCGTTCTGGTTGCGCAGCAATACCACGCCTTGCGCCGCTGCTTGTCGCGCCACCTTGGCGTTGGCGGCAAGATCGGGTTTGTTGCTGTAGGCATATTTGTTGTAACCGGGCGAGCGCAGCAGGAAACCGAGGATCGGTTTCAGGTTGGCGTCGAGCGTGGCTTCGTCGAGTTCGCCGGAAGCAACGGCTTCGTCCACGCGTTTGGCGAACGGCGGTGTGCCCGGCATGATCAGGTTGTTGCCGGCTTTCAGCTGTTGCACCGGATCGTCGCCGGCCAGCCAGTCGCTCATTACCAGGCCTGTGAAGTGCCACTCGTCGTGCAATACTGTCGTCAGCAACGGCTTGTTCTGCGACACATAGGTGCCGTTGATCTTGTTGTACGAACTCATCACCGCGGCCGGTTTGCCTTCGCGCACGGCGATCTCGAAGCCGCGCAGATAAATCTCGCGCAGCGTGCGTTCGCTGACGACGGTGTCGAGCGACAGGCGGTTGGTTTCTTCGTTGTTGGCGACGAAGTGCTTGATGGTGGAGCCGACGCCCTGCGACTGCACGCCGCGCACAATGGACGCTGCCATCTTGCCGCTCAAGAGCGGATCTTCCGAGTAATACTCGAAGTTGCGGCCGCCGAGCGGATTGCGATGGATGTTCATGCCCGGCGCCAGATGCAGATCGACACCGTATTCCTTCACTTCGGTGCCCATGGCCTTGCCGACTGCGTCGAGCACGGCGGGATCCCACGTCGATGCCAGCGCGGTGGCGATCGGAAATGCAGTGGCATAGAAAGTATCGGTAGTGCCGTCGCGCGTCGGCAGGATGCGCAGGCCAGCCGGACCATCGGCCAACACCAATGCCGACACGCCGAGCTCCGGCACTGCATAGGTGTAACCGGCGGCGCCCGGCACCTTGCTGGTCTTGTTGGTGAAGTCGTTGCCGCGCATGCCGGTGCCCATGATCAAGCGCGACTTCTGCTCCTTGGTCAGCCGTTTCAGCAGGTCATCGACGCGCTGGTCCATCGGCAGCGACGCGTCCTGGTACGGCGGCGTGGTGGCAGCGGGCGCAGCGGGTTTCTGGCAGGAAAGCAGGCAGGAAGTGGCGAGCAGGGCGGCAAGGATTCTGGTTTTCATGTTGTCGTTTTGGTTGTGGGCAGATGGGCGGGTCATCTTCCCGCAAAACAAAACGGCGTTCCACCGGAAAGTGGAACGCCGTTGTTGTCATG
>DATJXP010000290.1:0-5472 GCA_035500035.1 Candidatus Acidiferrum sp.
TTCCGCGTCAACACGCTGCCGACGCTGTGGGGCGAAAAAATCGTAATGCGTTTGCTCGACGCGAGCAGCGCGCAATTGGGCATCGACATGCTCGGCTACGAGCCGTCGCAGAAGCAGCTCTACCTCAATGCGCTACACCAGCACCAGGGATTGATTCTCGTCACCGGACCTACTGGTTCCGGCAAAACAGTTTCGCTGTACACCGGGCTCAACATCCTCAACACGCACGAGAAGAACATTTCCACCGCCGAAGACCCGGTCGAGATCAACCTCGAAGGCATCAACCAGGTGGCGGTCAATGCAAAAGTGGGACTCACCTTCGCCACCGCGCTGCGTGCCTTTTTGCGCCAGGACCCTGACGTGGTGATGGTGGGTGAGATCCGCGACCTGGAAACCGCCGAGATCGCAATCAAGGCCTCGCAGACCGGTCACATGGTGATGTCAACGTTGCATACCAACAGCGCGCCGGAAACCCTGACGCGTCTGCGTAACATGGGGATTCCGTCGTACAACCTGGCCACCTCCATTTCGCTCATCATCGCGCAACGATTGGCGCGCCGCCTGTGCCCGCATTGCAAGAAGCCGATCAAGCTGCCGCCACGCATCCTGCTGCAGGAAGGTTTCACCGAGTCGCAGCTGGCCAACCTGCAACTCTACGGCGCGGTCGGCTGCGATCGTTGCAACGACGGCTACAAGGGCCGCGTCGGCATCTATGAAGTAGTGCCAATCACCGATAAGATCGCCCGTGTCATCATGGGTGACGGCTCGTCGATCGAAATCGCCGACATGGCACGCGCGGAAGGTTATAACGACCTGCGCACTTCCGCCTTGATGAAGGTAGCGGCAGGTCTGACCAGCCTGGCGGAAGCGAATCGTCTGACATCCTGATCACCTTATCACCCGACCCATCAGCTAAGCACAGGACAACACAATGGCAGCTCAAAGCGGCAAGATGGAAACGTTCGAGTGGACCGGCAAGGACGGCCGCGGCGCCAAGAAAAAGGGCGAAATGAGCGGACCCAACGTCGCCGTGGTCAAGGCCCAGTTGCGCAAGCAAGGCATTCGCGTCGACAAAGTCAGCAAGAAATCCAAGGGCCTGCTCTCCGGCGCCAACAAGAAAGCCATCAAGCCGATGGACATCGCCATCTTCACGCGCCAGTTGGCGACGATGATGAAGTCCGGCATTCCACTGGTGCAGGCATTCGAGATCGTAGGCGAAGGCCTCGAGAATCCGAGCATGCGCGAGATCGTCGGACAGATCCGCGACGACGTATCGTCCGGCACCAACTTTGCCGAGTCCATCCGCAAGCATCCACGCCAGTTCGATGAACTGTTCTGCAACCTGGTCGAGGCCGGCGAACAATCAGGCGCGCTGGAAACCATGCTCGACCGTCTTGCCACCTACAAGGAAAAGTCCGAAGCGCTGAAGGCCAAGATCAAGAAGGCAATGAACTATCCGATCACCGTCGTGTCGATCGCCATCATCGTCACCGGCATCCTGCTGGTGAAGGTGGTGCCGCAGTTCGCCGCCACGTTCTCCAGTTTCGGCGCCCAGTTGCCTGCGTTTACGCTGTTGGTACTGCACATGTCCGACTTCATGATCGCGTGGTGGTACTGGGTGCTCGGCTTCATCGTCGTCGCTGCCTACTCATTCAAGGAGGCCAAACTGCGCTCGAAGAAGTTTGCCGACAACATCGAACGGTTGTCGCTGAAACTGCCGGTGATGGGCGAAATCATCGAAAAATCGGCACTGGCCCGCTTCACCCGCACGCTCGCGACCACGTTTGCGGCCGGCGTGCCGCTGCCGGATGCTCTGACCTCTTGCGCTGGCGCCACCGGCAATGTGGTATACCGCACGGCCTTGCTGAAAGTGCGCGACGACGTTACTACCGGCCAGCAGCTGACTTATTCGCTGCGCGCAGCCCAACTGTTCCCGATCATGATCCTGCAAATGGTGTCGATCGGCGAAGAGTCCGGCGCGCTCGATGCCATGCTCGACAAGTGCGCCACGTTCTACGAAGCCGAAGTGGACAACGCCGTCGACGGTCTCACCGCGATGATGGAGCCGCTGATCATGGCGGTGCTGGGCGTGCTCGTCGGAGGTCTGATGATCGCCATGTACATGCCCATCTTCCAGATCGGCTCGGTGGTGTAAGCAGATACGATGACAGTCGCCGACTACTTTGCCGGCCATGCCGGTTTGCTCCTGGCCTACGCTGCGGTGTTGGGCCTTATCGTCGGCAGCTTTCTCAACGTGGTCATTTATCGCTTGCCGCTGATGATGCAACGCGATTGGCGGGCGCAATGTCACGAGTTCCTCGAATTGCCGGCTCCCGAGCAGCCGGCCGGCAACTTCGCCGTCTTCAACCTGGCCGATCCTCCTTCGCACTGCCCGCATTGCAAGCAACGCATCGGCGCGCTCGAAAACGTGCCCGTGATCAGCTATCTGCTGCAGGGTGGCAAGTGCAAGCACTGTCGAGCTCCCATCTCCATCCGCTATCCATTGGTTGAAACGGCCACTGCCATCCTGACCTGCGCGGTTACTGCGTATTACGGTTATTCATGGTTGACGCTGGCATTGCTGATATTCACCTGGACGCTGATCGCTCTGACCATGATCGATGTCGATCACCAATTGCTGCCCGACGACATGACGCTGCCGTTACTGTGGCTTGGTTTGCTGATCAATACGCAGGATTCGCTGGTGTCGCTCAAGGAATCGGTCCTCGGTGCCGCGGCCGGTTATCTGGTATTGTGGGGCGTCTACTGGGCCTTCAAATTGCTGACTGGCAAGGAAGGCATGGGCTATGGCGACTTCAAACTGCTGGCAGCACTCGGCGCCTGGCTGGGCTGGAAGTCGTTGCCGACCATCATCCTGATGTCTTCTGTCGTCGGCGCCCTGGTGGGTATCGCGCTGATCCTGTTCAAAGGACGCGGCAGGGACGTGCCGATTCCATTCGGCCCCTATCTGGCCAGTGCCGGTTATCTCACGCTGCTGTGGGGAAGCTCGCTGACCGATGGATTGTTCGCGTTGCTGAGATGAACGCGCAGCGCACACGCCCGTTCGTGGTGGGACTCACCGGCGGCATCGGCAGCGGCAAGACCACGGTGTGTTCGCTATTCGCCGATCGCGGGGTCGAAATCATCGATGCCGACGTGGTCAGCCGCAAATTGGTCGCACCAGGCTCCCCTGCGCTGCAACAGCTGACGGAACTGTTCGGCCCGGACGCGCTCGGTACCGATGGCACGCTGAATCGCGCCTA
Organism: Candidatus Acidiferrum sp.; assembly: GCA_035500035.1. Lineage (GTDB taxonomy): Bacteria > Pseudomonadota > Gammaproteobacteria > Pseudomonadales > Pseudohongiellaceae > CAILUG01. Next base: position 3,264 of record DATJXP010000290.1, read on the forward strand.
CTTGCGTCAGCTTGTCTTTGTCGATGCGATGGCCAAAAAACAGCTGGAACAGCTGCTGCACCCCTTGATCCGTTCCAACATCGTGCAACAGATAGCTCGCAGCAACAGCCCGTGGCTGATTCTCGCCGCTCCACTGTTGCTGGAAAACCGGTCGTACGATTTCGTTGACCGCGTGCTGGTAGTGGATGCCGATGAAGCGCAGCAATTGGCACGCACGACCCAACGCGATCGCTGCGGCGAGGACGACGTACGGCGCATCATGCAGACGCAACTGCCGCGTGCCGAGCGATTGGCACAAGCGCACGATGTCATCCACAACGACGGCAATCTTGCCGGACTCGAAGCCCAAGTTGACCGGCTGTACAGTCGATACGAGGCGTTGGCGCGTGAGTGAGCGTTCTTCCCCGGCTTCCGGGAACCTGAATTTGCGGCAAGTAAAATGCCCTACCTGCGGCAAGCCGGTGGCATGGGCAGAGCGCGAGTCGTATCGGCCTTTCTGCAGCCGCAAATGCCAGCTGATCGATTTCGGCGATTGGGCCAGTGAGCGCAATGCGATCCCGGCCGAAGACCCCCCGGACGACATGGACGACGCGAGCGGCGACTAGTCCTGCATCAGCTCCACTTGTCGAGCATGCTTTGCAAGGAGCGCAGGGTCACCGGTTTCGGCAAATGATCGTTCATGCCGGCGGCAAAAAACTCTTCGATCACTTTGTTGGCCCCGTGAGCGGTGACCGCAATGATCGTGCAAGGAGTCCAGCCATGTTCCTGCTCCAGCTTGCGTATGTTGCGCGTCGCATCCATGCCGGTAATATCGGGTAAACCATAATCCATCAGCACGAATCTCGGCTTGTGCTGCTCCCACACATCACAGGCTTGACGACCGGTCGCGGCCAGCAAATAGGGATATTGCAGCTTGTTCAGGAAAGTGGTGACGACGCGCTGGTTCATCGGGTTGTCTTCCACTACCAGGATCAGCGGAGCATTGGCATTCACTGCCTTGGCCGGAATCGCCTTCGCCACCTCTATCGGCGTACCGGCAACGTAGGGAATCTCGAACCAGAAACAGGATCCCTGTTGATCATTCTTGATGCCCAGGCGTCCACCCAACAGCTTGATCAGGCGACTGCAGATGGCCAGGCCCAGACCGGCGGCGCGTCCGTTTGGATCGACCCGGCCCGTCTGTTGATATGCCTCGAGCAACTGCCGCTGTTGCGCAGCCGTGAGCGTGGACCCTTCGTCATGCACTTCACCACGTATCAAATCCTGTTCCGACCGCACCCCTGGCATGAAATACAGGTACAGTTCGATGCGACCGCCCTGGGTCACGCGGTTGGCATTGGACAACAGATTGGTAAGCAGTTGTTCCAGCCGGATGGCATCCACCTTGATCCATTGTTTGCGATCGAGACGGTCGATCAGCTCGAGCCGGTTGCCACGAGGTCTTACCATCGGTTCCAGCACATTGAGAATCTCGTTGGCCAAGGCAACGAGATCGACATCGACCGGACCGGCTTTTGTGTATTCGGCGCTGATTTCGGAAAATTCCACGACGTCGCTGACCAGGCCCGCCGCCAGTTTGCCGGATTGCAGGATCAGGTTGACCTGGTCCTGTTGTCTATCGTCCAGCGGGCTGGCGGCAAGCTCGCGGGCGACGCCAATGATTCCGTTCAGCGGGGTGCGGATCTCGTGGCTGACGTGGGCCAGAAAATCCGAACGCATCTGGTTGGCCTTGACTGCTTCGCTGCGCGCCTCCGTCAACTCGTGCGCCTGGGCACGCAATTTGTCCGCGTCGTTGAGCATCTTCCAGTAGGCTTTGTTCTGTTTGGCCGACAACACGCAGAGGTACACGATGAAGATGCAGAGCAGGAACCCCATTACCAGCACTTGCGACTGTTCGTAATGCGCGAAGGCATACAAGGTCAGCGGCACCAGATACAGGCAGCATAGCGCGCGCGCCAGCAAGAGATTCATGGAGATTGCCACCGCTCCACCACAGGCAGCACCGGCGAGCAGCATGATGGTGATGGCGCTGCTGTTGTTGAGCTCCTTCGACAGATTCACGATCCACACCGCGTAAAGGCCCCACACCGCGGCATTTCCCAGCAGGCAGACATGATAGAGCCTTGGCAGCACGAACCCCGTCATCGACGGCAACGTGACGTACATGTAAAAGCGGAAACCCATCATCAAGGCCATCGACGACAGGAAG
>DATJXP010000291.1:0-4021 GCA_035500035.1 Candidatus Acidiferrum sp.
GAACCCATCCATGGGGGCTCGCTCTGCAACGTCCCTGTTGCAGAGCGTTCCCAACACCCCCATGCGGGCCAGCCTTCGATCAAGCTTGGTTTGCCGCAGTCTTTCCGGCTTCGCAGAAAAATTGTTGGAAGGACTGCGCACGCTGATCTCGATCTCCCCGACTCTGGCGGAGCACAAATGAAAGAAACCGCAGTCCCTGCTCCATCCTTATTAAAGAAGTACAATCGAAGCCAATCATTACGAACAGGAAGACGACGTGATTTTTCGCAAGGCTTGGATAGCGCTGTTGCTGCTGCTAAGTGTGACGAGCGTCACCGTTGCCCAGCAGACGCCCAAACCCTTCACAGTACTGTTCCTCGGCGACTCGCTGACCGCGGGGTATGGGCTCGAGGAAGGCCAGGCGTTTCCCGATTTGATCGCTGCCCGCTTCAAGGCCGAGGGACGCAAGGACATCAAGATCATCAATGGCGGCATCAGCGGTTCGACCTCGGCCAGTGCGCTCGGGCGCTTGCAGTGGTACGTCCGCTCGAAACCGGATTTGATGATCCTGTCGCTCGGCGCCAACGACGGTCTGCGCGGGTTGCCGGTAGCGGAAATGCGCAACAACCTGGTGCAGACCATCGAGTTCGCGCAGAAGAACGGCGTCAAGGTGGCGCTGACCGGCATGATGATCCCGCCCAATTACGGGCCCGAATACACCGCCAGCTTCGCCAAGGTATTTCCGGAACTGGCGGCGGCTTACCACCTGCCCTTCCTGCCGTTTTTGCTGGAAGGGGTCGCGGCCAAACCGGAGTTGAACCAGGGCGATGGCATCCATCCCAACGTCGAGGGTGCCAAAATAGTCGCAAAACTTGTTTACGACTTTCTGGTTCCGCTGGTGCCGGCCAAGTAAACTGCCGGCAAGTACCGCCGTAATCATCAGCATGAAATCCCACGACATTCCAGTCGCGCCCAAGTTCGCCTTCAACGCCTCGCTGCGGCTGAAGTTCGTGCTGTTCATCACTTTCCCGGTGGCGGCGGTGTTCATCGCGCTGCAGAACTACCTGACCAACACCGAGCTGGAAGAAACCGGCCGCCGCATCGAGCAGGACATGCTGCAGAGCACCAACAACGTCGCGCTGCAGTTGGAGCTGCGTCTCAGCCAGTTGGAAGCCACCGCGCGCGGCAACGCTTTCTACCTCGACGGCAGGAAGACCATCACCACCGCCGAGCTGGAAACGTTGACGCACAACACCGTTGCCGACAACGACCAGGTATTCGGTGCCGCGGTGGCGCTGGCGCCGCACAGCCTGCGACCGGAGCGCGAACTGTTCGCGCCGTATTCGTTCCGCCAGGGCGACGGCATCAAGACCATCGACCTCGGCAATCCCGATCCCGCCGTGGGCTACGACTATCGCAACCGCGACTGGTGGCAGCAGGCTACGACGCAAAACGCCGCGCAGTGGACGTTGCCGTACTTCGACAACAACGCCGGCAACATCCTGATGACCACGTACGCGGTGCCGTTCGATCTCGGCAACAACGTGCGCGGCGTCACCACGGTGGCGCTGGCGCTGGAGCACATGTTCCAGACGCTGGGCCTGCCGGAAAAAACCGGCAGCATGATCGTCAACGGCAAGGGCCGTTACCTGTATCACAAGGATGCCGAGCTGATCCTCAACGCTTCGCTGCCGGCCAGCGACCAGTTCCGCCCGGAAGACATCGGCAACCTGCTGATCCTGATGGCCGACGGCGAACCCGGCCTCGTGCGGTTGCACCGGCGCGACATCGAGGACATCACCTGGGTGGCCTACGCGCCGATCAAGACCGCGCAGTGGTACTACATCGAAACGCTGTCGGAAAAAGCCGCGCTGGAGCCGGTGGCGGAAAAACTGCGGCTCAGCAATTTCATCGAAACCTCGGGCACCACCGCGCTGATCCTGTTGATCTGGTTCCTGTCGAGCCTGTTGACCAACCCGATCCGCGAACTGTCGGAAGCTGCCGAGAAAATGGCGGAAGGCGATCTCAGCGCGCGCGTCAAACCCAAGTCCGGCGACGAAATGGGCCGGCTGATCGCCACCTTCAACACGATGGCCGACGTGGTGGCGCGGCGCGAAGAAGATCTGGCGAAGATGGTCGACCGCCGCACGCGCGAACTGCGCGAAGCGCTCGACCGCGCCGAGCAGGCCACGCGCTCGAAGGGCGAAGTGCTGGCGGTGGCCAGCCATGATTTGAAGAATCCGCTCGCCGCCATTTCCGGCCTGGCCGACGTGCTCGGCATGATGAAACGCGGCGATCTCGAAGGCGATCCGGCGCAGGAACAGGAGATGATCACCCACATCCACACCACGACGCAGCACATGCTGGAAGTGGTTGGCGGCATCCTGCAGGGCGAACGACTGGAAGCGACCGGGCTGGAAATTTCCGACTGGCCGCTCGACCTGTCGGAACTGACACTCAGCGTAATCCGCCTCAGCGAACCGATGGCGGAGAAAAAGGAAATCGAATTCCACTGCAACGTGCAAAGCGGACTCGACGTCAAGGGCGATCCGACCCGCCTGCGCGAAGCGCTCGACAACTACGTCAGCAACGCGGTCAAGTATTCGCCGCCGGGCGGCCGCGTGGACATCTCGCTGCTGCCGGACGAGGACGACGCCAACGTCATCTTCAGCGTCAAGGACCAGGGCGAAGGCATCGGCCCGGAAGAGATGAGCAAACTGTTCGGCAAATTCCAGAAACTGTCGGCGCGTCCCACCGCCGGCGAATCGTCCACCGGTCTCGGCTTGTCCATCGTCAAGACCATCATCGAACTGCACGGCGGCGAAGTCGGCTGCGACAGCGAGCCCGGTGTAGGCTCGCGCTTCTGGTTCAAGCTGCCGCAGCATCACGAAAGCTAAAAAGCCCCTCCCTGCGCGGCAACACAACGGCTTCGTTACGTGAAACTTTCTTTTGCGGACCTAATCGCGTTCATAGAATCAAAACCGATACAGGACTACGGGACCCATCTGGAGGGGACATATGGATATCGACATCGGCGCTATCGCCAACCTGGTCAAAAACGCCGCCGACAACGGCTGGCAGCTCGTATCCGACAACAAGATCGTTTCGATCCTGTCGCTGCTGGGAGTGGGCGGCACCGGCTGGCTGGCCAGGATCGGCTACCAATCCCGTCTGTCGCCGGAAGACAACGCCAGACCGCTCGACTACCCACCCATCGCCCCCGATTTGCGGCAACTGCCCGCCAACCGGCTCGGCTACAGCAATCGCATGGCCTACATAATGGCGTGGCTTTCCAATCTGGCCTATTACCGATTCGAAGGGCAAAACAATTTCGATCCGGCCGCGCTGGCCAGGGATCTGGTTGCGCTGTCCGGCAACATGACGCAGCAGAAAGCGCTCGCCTTCATCGGCGAGGCGGAAAAATTGCTGATGACCAAGGACCAGAACGCCGACGGTCTGGCAAAAATCCTGGCCGACAACCAGTTCAGGCTTTTGCAAACGTTCAACAAGAACGACACCCAGGGCTTCATCTGCAGGAATACCTGCGCTGGCCAGGATCCATTTGTGGTAGTAGCCTTCCGCGGCACCGAGAAAGAAGTGAAGGACTGGCTCACCGATGCCGATGCCGCGCCGGTCGAATTGAACGACGGACAATTGGCCCATCGCGGCTTTCACAAGGCCTTCAATGACGTGAAGGACGACATCGTCGCCTGCCTCGAGCATGAACTGCAGCAGAATCCGCAACTGACCGTCTATTACACCGGGCACTCCCTCGGCGGCGCGCTCGCGTTGATGGCAGGCACCTTGTTGTACCCGGAAACTCCCGGTGCGTGTTACACCTATGGCGCACCGCGCATCGGCAATTACGAGTTCTTCTTCCAGTGCAGGAACCCCTGCTATCGCATCGTCAATTCGGCCGACGTAGTGCCGAGAGTGCCCCCTGCCAAGTTCGTCGTCATGCCCATCTACTGGCTGCTGGTGCTGCTGAAGAATCTCACCAACGCGCTGCCCTTCGTTGCCGGCTGGCTCGACAAGGCGGCCG
>DATJXP010000292.1:0-5135 GCA_035500035.1 Candidatus Acidiferrum sp.
TGTTTCTCGACGAAATCGGCGACATGCCGTTGGCGGCGCAGTCCAAATTGTTGCGGGTGCTGGAGCGGCACGAGATACGGCCCATCGGCACCACCGACAATCTGCCGATCGACGTCCGCATCATCGCCGCCACGCACCACGACCTGGCGGAGAAGGTACGGCAGGGCAGTTTCCGCGAAGATCTTTACTATCGTCTCAACGTGCTCTCGCTGGAATTGCCGCCGCTGGCGGAGCGGCGCGAAGACATCATGTTGCTGGCCAATCATTTCTGCCAGTTGATCTGCCAACGCAACCACCGGCCGCCGTGCCACTTTGCGCCGGAAGCCGCCGAGCTGCTGGTGTCGGCGCCGTGGCCTGGCAACGTGCGGCAGCTGTACAACACGATCGAGCAGTGTATCGTGCTGACGCCGACCACCGTCATCAGTCGTTCGTTGGTGGCCCGTGCGCTCAAACACAAATCCGACAAGCTGCTCGGACTCAACGAAGCGCGCGAACAATTCGAGCGCGATTACCTGATCCGCTTGTTGAACCTTACCGAAGGCAACATTGCGTTGTCGGCGCGGTTGGCGGAGCGGAATCGCACTGAGTTCTACAATTTGCTGGCGCGCCACGGGCTGGATCCCGAGCAATTCCGCAAGCTGTCCGATAACTGACGCCGGCATTTCGCGCGATTTCCGAACACTGTCTGGAAAGCCAGACACCTGGAACCTTGCAAATCAATCGGTTGGAGATGCGCACTCCAAACTGCCGTGTCAGCCCGACACCCATTCCGTGCTGCCCGCGCTAACTGATTGATTTTTCATGTCAAAAAAGTTGGCACAGCTCCTGCTTCATACAGTACAGAAAGCGGCGAAGGTCGGTTGAAGGCAAGCTGAACGTCAAATGATCGGCGCCGCTTCGGGTAGCAGTAGAACCGCGATGGGTTATGAGGTGCTCCGATGCTGTACCTGGTCTTGTTGTCCGCTCTGGTCTCGCTGGTAACGACGGTGATTGCGCAGGATGTCGAATCCGCAGTCGAGGGTGGCAGTGCTGGCAGTGAAAGTAGCGATGCCGCTGCCGAAGGTTCCGCCGCCATGACGCCGGCAACGCTGAGTGCCAGCGAGTTGGAAGACCTCGAAGCGCTTGCCGCCTGAGTTCTTGCCCGCAAGGTTTTGTGTAAGGTTCAGCGTGAAGCTCGGTTGGAAGTTGTTGTGTAGCTGTTGTGTAGTTGCAGTAAGTAGTTGGTCTCGTATCAAGCAAGGTTGTCGCCAGACAACCATTTCCAAGGGTGCCTTCGGGCACCCTTTTTTTATGTATGGGCAATGATGCTACCGGTTAGATCAACGCGCAGTTCTGGTGGGATGACTTCGAACGCCGCAGGCGCTTGCAGTGAAAAGGCCCGCGGTTGCTACGAACTCCGCGGGCGCTTGCGTTGTCCTAGCCGGTATTGTCCTTGTCCATTTTCTTGCGGACCTTGATGTTCAGTACTTCGACGAACACCGAGAAGGCCATCGCGAAATAGATGTAGCCCTTCGGAACTTCGACGTCGAAACCTTCGACGATCAGCGTCAGGCCTATCATCATCAGGAACGACAGCGCCAGCATCTTCAGCGTCGGATGCTTGTCGATGAAGTCGCCGACCGACTTGGCGGATAGCAGCATGACGCCAACCGCGATGATGATGGCGAGCGACATGATCGCCAGTTGCTTGACCAGCCCCACCGCGGTGATGACGGAGTCGAGCGAGAACACGATATCGAGAATGCCGATCTGGATCACGGTGCCAAGCATGCTCTCCACTACGCGTGCCTCCATGTCACCTTCCTCGCCTTCGATGATGCCGTGGATTTCGCGGGTGGATTTGTACAGCAGGAACAGGCCGCCGAAAATCAGGACCAGATCGCGTCCGGAAATTTCATGACCGAGCAACGTGAACAACGGCTCGACCAGCCGGCTGATCCACGACAGCGTGAACAGCAAGGCCAGCCGGGTGAACAGCGCAAAGCCAATGCCGAGCCGGCGTGCAATGTCGCGCTGATGGCCCGGCAGGCGGCCGACCAGGATGGCGACGAAGATGATGTTGTCGATGCCGAGCACGATTTCGAGCGCCACCAGTGTGGTTAGCGCAATCCAGGCTTCGGGGCTGGTGATCCAGTCAAACATGCAGTGTGGGGAGCGAGGTGGGGTCCGTAACGTCAACGTCAATAATCGGGCAAACGCGGCAGTGATTCAATCAGGTTTCCGCGGTGGCCAGGCACAACGCAAGCCAGTGCTGCATGGCGGAGGTCTTGAATTTGTGACGATGGGTAATGAAGTAGAACTTGCGGCGGAACTTCAGGTTCCTCGCCGCGAGCGGCACCAGCTCGCCACGTGCGATGTGGTCCTGCAGCGACAATAGCGACAGGCATCCCAACCCCATGCCGGCCTTGACGGCCTGGATGATCGCTTCGTTTTGCTGCATCTCCAGCACTACGTTCAAGTGCGGCAGCAAGTCGTGCATCACCCGGTTGAAAGTCTGGCGCGTGCCGGAACCGTTTTCGCGCAGGATCCATTCGGCCGCCAGCAGGTCGGCGCGTCCGAGCGACTTGCGGGTGGCCAGCGGATGCCGTGGACTGGCGAACAGCGTCAGGTCGTCGTCGCGCCACGGCACGATGTCCAGCGCCGGGTCGTTGATGTCGCCTTCGATCAACCCCACGTCGAGATCGAAGTTGGCGACGCGCGTGCTGATGGTGGCGGTGTTGCCGATTTCCAGACTGATACGGCTGCCGGGAAACACGCGGCGGTAGCGGTCGATCAACGGAATGCACAGTTGGTTGCCGATGCTGAGCGTGGCGCCGACCTTGAGCGTGCCGGTGCCGGGTTGGCCGCGCAGGCTGTCTTCGAGCGCCTGGGCCCGGCTCAGCAGTTCCTCCGCCTGCGGCAGCAGCAGCCGACCGTGATCGTTCAACTGCAACCGTTTGCCGATGCGGTCGAACAGCGGCAGGTCGAACTGCGATTCCAGTTCTCGCAGCGCGTCGCTGGCGGCCGACTGCGACATCGCCAGCCCGGCCGCGGCGCGGCTCAGATGCTGCGAGCGCGCCGTGGCCAGGAACACTTCCAACTGCCGCAGCGTGAACTTCATATCGGTTTTTCCGAATAATCATTAAGTAATAAACGATTGTATCTATAAATACCAGCAGATTAAAATGCGACCCTTTGCGAAAGCCGGAGCCGCCCATGAGCAGCAAATACCAGCACGAAACCGTCACCAGCGTGCACCACTGGAACGACACCCTGTTCAGCTTTACCACCACGCGCGATCTGGGTTTCCGCTACAAGAACGGTTTCTTCACGATGATCGGTCTCGAGCTCGACGGCAAACCGCTGGTGCGTGCCTACAGCATGGTCAGCGCCAATTACGAGGAACAGCTCGAGTTCTTCAGCATCAAGGTGCAGGACGGAGCGCTGACGTCGCGCTTGCAGCATTTGAAGGTGGGTGACACCGTCCTGGTCGGCGCCAAACCGACCGGCACGCTGGTGGCCGAGAACCTGCTGGCCGGCAAGCATCTCTATTTGTTCGGCACCGGCACCGGGTTGGCGCCGTTCATGAGCATCATCAAGGACCCGGAAGTCTATGACCTGTTCGAAAAGATCGTGCTGGTGCACGGCGTACGCTACGTCAGCGAGCTGGCGTACGAAGACTTCATCAGCAAGCAGTTGCCCGAGCATGAGTTCCTCGGCGAAGTGGTGCGCGAAAAACTGCTGTACTACCCGACCGTCACCCGCGAGCCGTTCCGCAACACCGGCCGTCTGACCGACCTGATTCTCAGCGGCAAGATGCAGAAGGATCTCGGCATGCCGGCACTCAACGTCAACGACGACCGCTTCATGCTGTGTGGCAGTCCATCGATGTTGAAGGACACCTGCCGCATCCTCGGCGGTCTCGGCTATTCCGAAGCGCGTAACGGCAACCAGGGCCACTACGTGGTCGAGCGGGCGTTCGTGGAGTAGCGCCAACGGCGAAGTGGAGTAGAATCCGCGCGTTTTTCCTCCAGCACCATCATCAACAACAACTCATCGTTCCAAGGGGTAGCTATGTCGCTCAGCATGTATTCGTCGTCCGTGCCGGTATTCCTGCACTTCCTGAAAAGCCTGTCCAACATCCTCAAGAAAGGCGCCGATTACGCCGCCGAGAAAAAAATCGACGAGAAGGTGTTGACCGGCGGCCGCTTGTTCCCTGACATGTTCCCGCTGACCCGTCAGGTGCAGATTGCCTGCGACGTGGCGAAAGGTTGCGGCGCCCGCCTGGCCGGCATCGAAGTGCCGAAGTTCGAAGACAACGAAGCCACTTTCGCCGAATTGCAGGCGCGCATCGAGAAAACCGTCAACTTCCTGAAGTCGATTCCGGAAGCCGGCATCAACGGCTCCGAACAGAAGCAGATCAAGTTGCAGGCCGGTCAGCGCGAGCTCGAGTTCGTCGGGGATTTCTTCCTGCGCAACTGGGCATTGCCGAACGTGTATTTCCACATCACCACTTGCTACAACATTCTTCGGCACAACGGCGTGCCGGTCGGCAAGATGGATTTTCTCGGCGGCCAGTGATTCTCCGCCTTCTGATTTCATGTTCAGCCCTACGAAGATGTAGGCCCCTGCGACACGCCGTGAATCCATCCCTGGGGGCTCCGTCTTCGGCATCCCTGCCTCAGACGGGTCGCAGAAACCTACACCTTCTCCGGGCTTTCAACATTCAGTGCAGGGCGGCAAATTTCAATTGCCCAATATCAACAACAATATCGGAATGCCGATCAATCCGACCAGGATCGAGATCGATACCGCGCTGGCGCTGAGATTGGTATCGAGCTTTGCCAGCGACGAATAGGTCAGCGCAGTAAAGCCGATCGGCGCCGCGCTGCAGGCGATGATGACGGTGCGGGCCAACGCTTCGTTCTCCAGTCCCAGCGCCAGCAACGAGCCGACCAGCAAACCCACGCCGACTCTCACCACGACGATCTGCAGTGCCAGTTTCAGGCTGGTGAAGTTCAGCGAGAAATGAAAACCGAGGGCGATCAGGATCAAGGGCGATGTCATCTGCGCCAACGGGTTGATGATCGTCAGTATCTGCTGCGGCACGCGGACGTGCGAGAGTGCCAACACCAACGACAGCGCCAGCGACCAGA
>DATJXP010000293.1:0-13734 GCA_035500035.1 Candidatus Acidiferrum sp.
GATCAGAAGTCGAAGTTGACCCCCAGTACGAAACGACGACCGATCAAATCACCCACGGCACCGTTGCCGGTGGCCATCGCCAAAGCACCATCAGGCGCGGTGATATAGGTTTGCGGATCGCGATTGAACAGGTTGTTTATCGACAAGAACACGTTGTAGTTGACGCCCGCAGTCTGGAAGTTGTAGCTCACACGAGCGTCCACCAACGTGGACGAATTGATCGTGTTGACCCAATCGGGGATGTCATAACGCACGCGGCCCAACGAACTCTGGTAGATGTTGTTGGTGAGCGCCTGTACCGTCGCACTGTTGTAACGCACCTGCAGGCTGACATCCAACGGACCGCGGTTGTAGGAGCCCGACAACATCGTGTTCCATTTCGGCAAGCCATAGACACCTTCGGCGTGCGTCACGAGCCCGACACTGTTGGTGCTGGTGTTGTGCTGCAGGTAGCTGGACAGCAGGCGAATGGTCGCGACTTCGCCGCCGCCGAACAGGTGGATATCCCTGCGGTAGGTGGCTTCGAAGTCGATACCTTGCGCTTCCTGCGAGTTGATGTTGGTGTAAACGTCGTTGACGATCGAGATACGATTCAAGCCAGGCTTGATCGTACTGGCCGGGCCATCGCGCTCGATCATCTTGCAGGCATCGACGTCGCCGTTCAGATAGCAACGATCAACGATGGCCTGCACGCCCAATTGCGCGATGTTGTTATGGATATCGACGTTGTACCAGTCAACCGAAGTCTGGAAACCCTGCAACCAACGCGGCTGGTAAACAAAGCCGACGGTAAACGTCTTGGCTCTTTCCGGTTTGACGTTCGGGTTACCACCGGACACCGTGGTGATGCCGTAGTTGGAAGCCGCGGCACCAGCCGGGTCTTCGCCGCGGTCGATGACGGTAGCTGCACCACCGGTACGGTCATAACGTTCGCCCAGCGTGGCGGCACGTACGTCTTGCGAGATAGTGCTGCGCATGCGGAAATCCTGCAGCACTTGCCATTCCAGGCTACCCTTCCACGACGCTACGTCGCCTGAGCCGGAATAACGGGCCCAACGGCCGGCAGCGTCGAAGTCCAGTTGCTTGATGAATGGAATGCCACTCAGCAATGGCACCCTGAACTCGGTAAAGGCTTCATTGACCTTGAACGAGCCCAAGCCGAACGGCACTTTGGAGAACTGGAATTCCACCGAGTTGCCGGAAGCGGCGGCACCACCTGGAACACCACGGATGCCGAGAGCCGCGTTGTTGGCAGCTACCGGCAATGCGCTCGGGTTGGCCGAAGGGTTGCCCTGTGGCGCCTGTACGTATTGGACGAAGCCTTCTTCACGCCAGTCGTAACCGACAGCCATTGAGATCGGGCCGGCACCCCAGCCCTTGAACAGTTCGCCGTTGGCCGACAGTTCCCACACGTCCTGACGCAGGGCAATCTCACGATGTTTGTCGGCGTCGCCGGTGTAGCAATACGGCAGCGTCTGACCATTGGGCAACCAGCCCTGGGTGCAGACCTGAACGCCCGGATCGAAGCCGGTTACCCAGTCAACCGCCGCAGCCGAAGCACTGTTGCGACCGAACACGTTGTACGGCACGCAGTCAGCGTACATGCCCGAGGTCTTGGTGACGTTACAGACGATCTTGCCAGTGGAATCCTTGACGGCATCGACCGCCAGGTACATGCGGTCGATACGCATGCCGCCTTTCTGCGCTGCGTCGACGTTGGTACGACCGCGCTGGGCATAGCCGTCAACCGACCACCCCGAGAAGAAACCGGACTTGACCTGGTAATCGAAACCGGTGGTCCAGGACACCATGTCGGTGTTCTGGTCGGTGTAAGAGTTAACCTGCGTGTTGGAATTGCTGCCGATATATCCGACGGTGATGCTCGGAACGTTCTTCTGCGTCATCAGCGTCTGGATATCGGCCGGAATGAACGGGTTGCCGCTGTAAATCGTGAACGAACGACCCGGACCAAACAGACCGCCGAAGTTGCGCTGTTTGAAATAGGCATTGCCGTACATGGCCTGGACGTAGCCCTTCAAGTTGTCGTTGAACTGGTACTCCAGGTAACCAAACAGGTTCTGGTTGCTGGTTTTCGGTTGCAACATGGCACCGTCGACGCCGTTGTCGGTTCCGTTGCCGCCGTTGGTGAAGTTGGTATCCGAAGCCGTACCCAGCGTTAACGGAGTCGGCACGCCGCTGGGAGTCATGATGTAGGGGCTGATGCCGGAAGCCGCCGGGAACTCGATAACCCCGTCGTAGGAAGCATGGCGCGAAACGACGTTGGTATAAGGGATGCGCACCGGGTTGTCTGGCGTCTGGCCGGCCGTCGCGGACGGGTTGGTCAACAAACCATAACCTTTGTACCAGTCATAACCCTGGCGGGTGTAGATACCGTCCTGGTTGAACTTGCCGGTGGAGAGCAGCAGGTGGGCCTTGTCGGTCAGATCCCAGCCGCCACTGATGGAAAATTTGTAGTTCTGGTTATCGCCGTTGTAGTTCTCGCCCATCTGGACGGTGCCGCGATATCCCTTGAACTTGGTATCCAGCTTGAAGTTGACGACACCGGATACGGCATCAGTACCGTAGGCGGCGGTAGCGCCACCGGTCACGGTTTCGACCGATTTCATCATCTGTTCCGGGAACAGGTTGATGTCAGGCCCACCGTAAATCGTGGAAGAAACCACGCGCCGACCATCGAGCAGCGTCAGCGTGCGCTTGGTTTGCAGACCGCGCAAACTCAGCGAACCGGCACCGGGCGAAGTGAAGAAACCGGCCTGGTTGGCAGTGGTGGTGGAACCGGCGAACTGCGGCAACTGCGCCATGCCGTCGATCATCGTGGTTGGCGACGTCAGAGCCAGCTGATCCATCGTTACTACGGTCACCGGGTTTGGAGTTTCCATGCCGCTGGTAACGCGGACACGGGAACCCGTGATCATCACTTCTTCCAATTGCTGTTGTGATTGATCCTGGCTGGCGGCCTGTTGGGCCATTGCTGCCTGGCTGGCTGCGGTGACGAGGATTACTGCAAGAGCGAGCTGATTAGGGGAGAAACGGCGATTCCTCCCGTATCTTGATGGAAATACAGGATTTTTATACTTATTCATAAAGCTACCTTATTATTGTTTGTGATGTTTTTTGTTCTTAAAAGAGGAACTTGCTTGTGAGGCTAGCCTCAAAATACAAGCGAGCAGAATTAGAATACGGATTCTGGTTATTTAATCAAGCAAAACTTGACCCTATTGCCCGTGCCCAAGGCTCTTTTGCCTTGATTTTCACGATTCGCTTTTATAGCTTCGCAGCGCCTGCGAACTTGCCGATCACCGCAGTAATCCAGGCCCCCCGCCCCCATCCCGCACCACACTGAGGTACGCATGCAGTTAGCTCAAGCCATGTCCCGACTGGGCACCGAGTCGGCCTTCAAGATCCTCGCCAAAGCCAAGGCACTGGAGGCGCAGGGCCGCAGCATCGTCAATCTCGGTATCGGCTCGCCGGATTTCCGCACACCCGCCAACATCGCCGAAGCCGGCAAAAAAGCCATCGACGACGGCTTCCATTTCTATACGCCCGCCAAAGGATTGCCCGAACTGCGCGAAGCGGTTGCCAACGACATCCTGAAATACCGTGGCGTCAGGATCGACAAGGACAACGTGATGATCGTGCCGGGCGGCAAGCCAACCATGTTCTTCGCCATCATGATGTTCGGCGAGCCCGGCGCCGAGATCATGTATCCGAACCCCGGCTTCCCGATCTACGAATCGATGATCAAGTTCAGTGGCGCCAAGGCGGTGCCGATCGAACTGCTCGAATCCACCGGCTTTGCGTTCGATCCTGATCGCGTACTGGCACAGATCACGCCGGCTACCCGTCTCATCATCATCAACACGCCAGCCAACCCGACCGGTGGCATCCTGGAGCGCGACACCATCGAGCGCTTCGTCAAAGGGCTGGAAAAACATCCACATGTCACGTTGCTGTCCGATGAGATCTACGCTCGCTTGCTGTACGACGGAGCCAAGCACGTCAGCTTCATGGAGTACGAATCGATCCGCGACCGCACCATCCTGCTCGACGGTTGGAGCAAGACCTACTCAATGACAGGCTGGCGCCTGGGCTACGGCGTATGGCCGGCTTCGCTGATAGACCACGCCGAGCGCTTGCAGATCAACAGCAATTCGTGCCCGTCCGCCATCGTGCAGCGCGCCGGCGTCGAAGCCTTGAACGGCCCCCAGGATGCAGTAGACATGATGGTGCGCACTTTCGACGAACGCCGCCGTTTGATCGTCAACTTGCTGAACGAGGTGCCGGGTTTTTCCTGTATCACGCCGAAGGGCGCGTTCTACGCCTTCCCGAACATCAGCGGCACTGGCTATAAATCGAAGGAGCTGGAAGAAATGCTGCTGGAAGAGGCAGGGGTGGCAACCGTTGCCGGCACCAGCTTCGGTCATCTCGGCGAGGGTTACATCCGCTTCAGCTATGCCAGCAGCACCGAAAACATCAAGGAAGCGCTGCGTCGCGTGAAGGAACTCATGTCCCGCAGGAAAAAATGAAAACGCTCACGAGGGGTAATTGCATGAAACTGTTCAAAGCTCTTTTGCTTGCCATGCTTGCACTGGTGGCTTCACTGCCAGTGCTGGCGGAAAAAGTGTGGATCGACGTGCGCACGCCCGAGGAATACCAGACCGATCACATCAATGGCGACGCCAACATTCCGCTGCAAACGCTGAAGCCGGAAGAGCTGGCCGCCAAGTACGGCAAGGATGCGGAACTCATGCTGTATTGCCGCAGCGGCAACCGCGCCGGCCAGGCCAAGCAGCAATTGGAAGCAGCCGGTTTCACCAAGGTTACCAATGCCGGCAGCATCGGCGACGTCAGACAACTGCGCAAACTGGCCGAGGGCAATGCCTCCCCTGCCCGCTGACAGCGGCTTCCGCATCGGTACGGTCGAAGGCTTCTTCGGCCGTCAATGGAGCTGGCAGGCACGCAGCGATCACGCCAGCTTCCTTGCTCGACAAGGATTTACTACTTACCTCTACGCACCGAAGAACGACGCTTTCCTGCGCAAGCAATGGTTCGAGCCGTATCCCGCCGAAGCCTTCGCCGGGTTGAAATCACTCGCGGGGCATGCCGCCGGGTTGAAGCTCGAATTCGGCGTCGGGCTCAGTCCGTTCGAACTTTATCGTGATTTCTCTGCAGCCAACCGCGAGCGGTTGTTGCGCAAAATCGACCAATTGAACGCACTGCAAGCTCCGCTGCTCGCCGTGCTGTTCGATGACATGATGGGTGAACTGCCAGGATTGGCCGAGACGCAGCTGGCTATCTTCGATTGCATAAAGGCCCATAGCAACGCACGCGCCTTTGCTTTGTGCCCGACCTACTACTCGGACGATCCCGCACTGGTAAAACATTTCGGCCGCCAGCCCGAACGCTATCTCGAAACGCTGGGCCGATCGTTGGCACCCGACGTCGAAGTCTTCTGGACCGGCCCCAGGGTGATCTCTCAAGCGTACCCGCGCGACCACCTGCTGGAGTTGCGTGAAAGGCTCGGGCGCAAGCCGCTGCTATGGGACAACTATCCAGTCAACGATGCGAAGCGGCTGACGCCCTTTCTCCACCTGCTCCCGTTCGAGCGCCGCCAACAGGCCGGTGAACGGTTCGACCTCGCCAACATACGCGATCTCTGCAGCGGACTGCTGGCCAATCCGATGAACCAGGCCTACTTGTCGCAACTGCCGCTGACATCGCTGGCGCGGTTGCTGCATGGGCAGGCATCCACTGTCCCCGCTGCGGCCGGCGTATTGCAATGCCTTATCGAAGATGCGGACCTGTTCGCGTCGCGCGGACTCGAAGCACTGACACCCGACGAGCACTCGAGCCTGCTGCAACGCTATCAGGCATTGTTGCCGGACCCGATGGCCCGCGAAGTTTGCGAGTGGCTGCAGGGGCTTTACGCATTTGATCCTGCCTGCCTCACCTAAGCCGCTTCCCTGACGATCATGCTCCGAGTGCAACTGAAGGTGATCCCCGGCGCCGCCAAAAGCGGCATCGAATGGTATGGCGACAGACTGAAAGTCAAAGTGAATGCGGTTGCCGAACGCGGCAAGGCCAACGAAGCCGTACTGGCGCTGCTGGCCGCACGCTTGGGTCTGCCACCCAACGCGCTCAGGTTGGTGGCGGGACATGCGTCCCCACTCAAGACAGTTGAAATCGACGGGACGACTCTCGCCGAGTTACAAAAAGCGATACCGGGATGATTGGCTGTAATCGAGAGCCGGCGTGAACGCCGGACGGTGGCCGCGCCCTGCAAGAGACGGACACCGTCCGGCTGACCCAATCAAAAGCTCATGCTTAATCCGGCATACAAGGTTCGCCGCGCCCCGTATTGCGGAGCGCCTACTCCTATACCGGTTCCGTCGCGCAGCAAATACGATTGATCGAACAGGTTGAGCAGCGAAAGCCGGCCTTCAAAGTTGCCGATCGACGTGTTCTTCCAGCTATGCGTCAACGACATATTGACGACGACGTGATCCGGCAGGGTGGCCGAATTGGGTGCCCCATCGTCCGGCGTACGGCGCAACCCGCTGCCATACAGAAAATCCGTGCTGATCTGGGAATCGCCGAAATCGTAATGCATGCCGCCCGAGAGCGAATAGGTTTGATCGTGATCCAGGTAAACGTAGTGGTTCGCGATATAGGCCAATTCATCCGGATCGAACAGCGATTGTCCCGAGACGATGTTCTTGCCCTGGGCCTTTTGCACCGTGAAGTTGAGGAAGGCGCCCCACGGCCTGTCGTTGTAGATCGCCGACAGTTCCAGGCCTTTTGCGCGGCCTTGCGCGTAATTGAACGGCGATAGAATCAGCGCCTGGCCGAACTGGCCTTCGTCGATCAGATTGCTGACCTTCTTGTAGTACGCATCCGCGGTCACCGTCAGGCGTGCACCGACCCTCTGGCTGATGCCGGCATCGAAATAGTGGGTCCGCTCTGATTTGACGCTATCCGACAGCGGGATCGCCGGAGCGTTGGTGGTATTGGCATAGAGGTTGATGCTGGCTTGCGAAGCCAATTCCTGCGGCGGCGGCGTAAAGTAGCGCGAATATCCTGCATGGAACGCCGTATCGTCGCTGAAGGCATAGGCGAGATTGAGACGCGGACTCCATTGCTGTTCTTCCACGAACGCCGACACCTTGTCGAAGCGCAGACCATAGTTCAGCGTCAAGGGAGTCGCGATATGCCATTCGTCTTGCACGTAGAAACTGCCAAGAGTGCCGGTCTTGCCTGAGTCGTCGATCACCGTGATCGGATCGGTGCCAAGTTGCGCGCCGGCAGCGTCGACCGCGAACACGTTCACCGCGTTGTTGCTCACCGTGACCTGGTGCGTATATTCGAGGCCGGCACGCAAGGTATGGCGTTCGTTCAGTTTGTCGCTGGCGTCAAACTGCAGGCCGTTGGCGGTGTTGGAACGCAACGTGTCCGATGCAACACCGTTGTATATCAAATCGCCGGCCGGATCGGGTTTGTAATGCAGTTCGGAATATTGATGGAACCCGGACACCTGAAAGTTAACGTCTCCGAGGTGTTTTTGATACGACAGGACCACGTACCGGTTCGTTTCCGTCTGATTTTCATCGAGCTTCGACGACGGCAACAGGCTGGCGCCACTGCTCGCATCGCTGATGCCGGTCAGGGAAAATGTGGCAAGTTGACCGGGATTGTCCGGTATCTGGAATCTGCCGCTGTAGGTGCTGAACATCAAGCCGAAGCGAGTGTCGTCGTCGGAGAAATACGACAAGCTCCCGAAGGTCTTGGATTGACTGGTGTCGTCGTGAATTGCGTTCTTCGACGGGAGCGGATTTTCGATTCCCAGCGAATTCGACAGATGGCTGCCTGACAGGTAGTAGTTGAAACTGCCCGAGTTGCCAAAAAGCTCGACACTCGGTTCAACATAGTCGTTGCCACCGGTCAGGATATCCACCTGACCGCCGGACTGGGTTCCTCCTTCCTTGGTTTCGATGTTGATGATACCCGCGGTACGCAAACCATATTGCGCTGGCAAGGCACCGGTGACGAAATCGATCTTTTCGACTTGCCGGGTATCGATCGATTGCCCGAATCCGGAAATGCTTTCAGGCAACTGCACGCCGTTGATGCGATATTGGACATTGCCGTGATCGTCGCGAATATGCACGGAGCCGGATGCCTTGGAATCTTCGGCGACACCCGGAAACCGCAACAAGACTTCGTTGAACGGCGTGTCATCGCCTTGGCCGAGCGTATCGATCATGCGTTCATCCAATGTGTATACCGTCGTCCCTACTTCGGGCGACAGTTCGATGCGTGCGCTCTTGAGATGGGCACCGAGGATTTCGATGACTTCAGGTTTTGCCGTCGTGTTGCCGGTATCAGTGGAGGAACCTTCGGTATCCGTCACGACTTGCGAATGTGCGGTGGAAGCAAGGAGTAAGCCTGCCGTCATGAACGACAGGGCATACGATTGAAAATACGGTTTCATGGTGAACCTGCGCTGGTAAAAGTGAGCTGCGACAGACCCAGCCGGGCATGACGGCTGTAGTCGTGAGGGATGGCGGCACCGAAAGTCCGATACCCACGGGTCGTGAAAATTCAACGCGATCTTGAATGCCAATACGCGCAGACGACCCATGAGCCGTCTTCAACGGATTCGAGGACTTTCAGGAGAGCAGGAGCGGCGGAGCGCGGCCCTGATAAGGGGAAGGAAAGTGGGGAACGGGGGCTGCGACCGACTGCAGCACCAAGACGGGCTGTGCGCCGGCAACCGGTAGCGGCAGACTGTGATCAATTTCGGTGTCATCACCCAGCGGCTGCAGGTGGCAGAGTGCGCAATCCACCACTTCACGGGCATGATCATGCCACGGCGAGTTTTGCACCAACTGCACACCCGCCAACGTGAACGCGAATAGCGCGATCAGCCACGGTCGTTTGCAGTATTTCGTGAAGTGTTTCAGCATGATTGCAGTTAACAGGCAACTTCCGGAATCATGGTAAAGGGGCATACCTCTGTTGTAAACCGCGCCAAATCATCGCGTTCAGCAACGGTCTGGTTAGGACCGCCTGACGTACGCAGCTTTGCCCCGAAAGCCGGAAGCTCGCCGGAAACCAAAGTGCGTTATCGATTCTGAACCCAAAATTTTTGACGCGCTTTTGATGACGCGTTTGTTACGGCACCAGTGGACAACAAGCGCCTAAAGTCGTAACGTCATTATCACTTGCCAACTGTAGGCACAGGCGCACGCAGTCAGGGCAGGATCAATGATCCCCATTAACCATCTTGAAGGAATGACTTTTATGTCCGACAAAAAACTGATTGATTCCATTACCGGTATGGAGCCTACTCGTCGTAGCTTTTTGAAAGGCGCCCTGATGCTGGGTGGCGCGCTGGCACTTGCCCTGCCAACCGGTGAAGCAATGGCTCAGGATGCTCCGACTGACGGCACCAAAAAGAAAAAGAAAAAAGGCAAAAAGAAAAAGAAAAGCACCAGCACCACCAATTAATTCGCTATCAATTAATTCGCCATCAATTAATTGATAATTGAGTGATTGATTCGACAAGGCCGGGGAGAGACACCTCCCCGGCCTTGTCGTTTCTATACCCTCGCCTGTTCTCTTTTACGCCTAGAGCACCGGATTTTCTTTTCGCACGACGCCCCTGACTCCACCCTTCACTGTTGCACGGCAGGATTTTTCAGCAAGTGCAATTCCGCTTCCGCTTGCGCCATCAGCATTTCCAGCGAAACCTCCCGCTCAGGCGCGAATTCAACGAAAACACTGTTGCACACCAAGGGATAGTCGCGGCCCGCCTCCCGCTGACTGTGCTGCACCGACGCGGCAAAGCGCTCGATCACGCACCTGGCCTGGGCCTTGTTGATGTTCACCAGAAACACGGCGAACTGGTCGGGTGCAACACGTGCATAACTGTCGGATCCGCGGAACGCTTTCTTCAAACGGTCCGCCAGCATCAACAGGATGAGATCCCCTTCGGCGCGACCGTGGTTGTCATTGATGGCCTTGAGTCCCGCCACGTCCGTCAGCACGAGAGTGCCGGCAAAACCCTGCCGCGCACAGTACGAGAGGTTTTGCTGCGCCAACAGCGCAAACCCGCGCCGGTTGGAAATACCGGTCAAGGCATCGAGCGAAGCCAGCTCCAACGTGCACAGTTGCTCTTCGATGAGAGCCGCCAGATCGCGCAATGCCGCGAGGTCATTGGCATCCATGTTGCGAACGTAAGGATCCGCCAGGCAAAGCAGCCCCAGCCGATGGCCTTCGCGTGAATGCAACGGTGCGGCCGCGTAGAAATAAGCCATCCGGCCGGCTGCGAACCGGACTCCGTTCGGCACATCGGCGATCTGGTGTGGCGATTGCCGGGCCATGCTGTACTGCAACAGGCCGAGATCGCGGGTCAGTTCCGCCGCAAACGGGCCGCAGGCCGACTTCACCCACAGCCGTTGTTCATCCGCCAGCACGATCACTGCGGCCTGTACCGCAAACAGCCGTGTCGCCAGCCGGGTGATGCGGTCGAATTTTTCTTCCGCGGGAGTATCGAGCAAGCCCAGCGCGTGCAATGCCACGAGGCGCTGCTGGTCGTCAACGGGATGGGAGTTACGACGATTCATGAGCAGAACTTTCCGATTACCAATACCTTGTAACGATGCCGTCAACGGATAACGGCCGTTAGCAAAGTGTAATCAAGCATGAGTTTGCCGAAAGTCCGGCGACGCAGGATCGTGATGCACTCAACAATAATTTTTGCTTGTTACCGCAGCATCGACGGGCTCAGCGTGTAGTAAGCGTAATCGGTCGGCACGCCATTGACGTCCATCGGCGCAAAATGTGACACCGAGCCGCCCAGTTTCTCCAACGCCTTGCGCGAGCGCCAATTGGCGGCGCCGATGTGGAACCACACCAGCGGCGCCCATTGGAAAATGTGATCCAGCATCAGCCGCTTCATTTCGCCATTGGCGGCGCCACCCCAGTATTGACGCGCGAGAAAAGTGTATCCGATCGCGATCTCACGCCGTGACGGGTTCCAATCGTAGTAGCGTGAGGTACCCATGATCCGCTGAGTCGCCTTGTCGATGACCACCAGCGCCCCTTTCGACCCGATCCCCTTGGCGAAGAATTTTTCGAACGCCGGGCGTTGATAACGCGTCGGCTCGGGGTGTACTTCCCAGATCAGCGGATCGGATGCCACCTGGTACAGCGCGGCGAAATCTTCGGCTTGCATGGGGCGCAACCACAGCGTCTCTCCGTGCAGCACTGGTTGCAACTCGATGGAGTCGACCGGTTCCAAATCAGCCTCCGGAAATGGCGCCAATCACCAGGAACGGCTCGCGCCCTTCGATGATGGCCGCCGGCAACGGATGATCGAGCCCCTCATGCGAAATGTCTTGCTGGCAAACGTAAAAACGTATCAGCGGACGTCGTTTGCCGGTGTGTACATCGACGATGGCACTGCGCAGCGCCGGATAACGGGCTTCCAGCGCAGTCAACACGGTGCGTACCGTGTAGGGCGGTTCCAGGCCCAAGGTCACTTCCGGACCCACTCCTCCCAGATTCTGCAGGTGATAAGGCAGTTGGATGCGAATCATACAGGCGGGCACGCCGTGGCGTGGCCCTACGACAACGTCTGCACTTCGACCGACAGCACGGCCGGCAGATCGCGCGCGATGGCGCACCAATTGTCGCCGCTGTCGGGCGAGCAGTAGATCTGACCGCCGGTGGTACCGAAGTAGATGCCGCACGACGGCAGGGTATCGACTGCCATCGCATCGCGTAGCACGTTGACGTAGCAGTCCTGTTGCGGCAAACCGCTCGTCAGCGCTTCCCACGCATTGCCACCGGCCTTGCTGCGATAGACGCGCAATTTGCCTTCGGGTGGATAGTGTTCCGAATCGCTCTTGATCGGCACCACGTAGATCGTGCCCGGCTCGTGCGAGTGCACGGCGATCGGAAAACCGAAATCGGTCGGCAGGTTGCCGCTGACCTTGTACCAGTTGTCGCCGGCGTCGTCGCTGCGCATGATGTCCCAGTGTTTCTGCATGTAGAGCACGCCCGGCTTTTGCGGATTCATCGCGATGCGATGCACGCAGTGGCCGACTTCGGCAGTGGGATTGGGAATGTATTTCGAATGCAGGCCCTTGTTGATCGGCTTCCAGCTGTTGCCGCCGTCGTCCGTGCGAAAGGCGCCGGCGGCCGAGATGGCAACGTACATGCGCTTCGGATCGCTTTTGTCGAGCACAATGGTGTGCAAGCCCATGCCACCGGCGCCCGGCGACCAGAACTTGCCGGTGCCATGGCCGCGCAGTCCCGACATTTCCTTCCAGTTCCTGCCACCGTCGGTGCTCTTGAACAACGCGGCATCTTCGACTCCGGCATAGACGGTATCGGCATCGCGCAGGCACGGTTCCAGGTGCCATACCCGCTTGAACTCCCACGGATGCGGGGTACCGTCGTACCACATGTGCGTCGTCAACGGGGCACCGCTCGTTTCCGACGTGTCGTAAACGAACTTGTTGCTCTCGGCCTTGGGAAAGCCTTCTGGCGTGGTAGTCGCTTCGCCTGGCGGCGTGCCCGGTTGCTGCCAGGTTTTTCCGCCGTCGTCCGAGCGCTGGATGATCTGGCCGAACCACGACGAGGTCTGCGATACGTAGAGACGATCCGGTTTCACCGGCGATCCGGTGAAGTGATAAATCTCCCAGCCGCCGAAAAACGGCCCTTCGATCTTCCAGTCCCTGCGCTTATCGTCGGATGTCAGGATGAACGCGCCCTTGCGGGTGCCTGCCAGTACACGCACTTTGCCCATCGGCTGGTCCTCATGGATGCGGGCGCAGCGTCCTCCGCAAGAACGCCACCACTGCCTGTTGATGTTCTGGCGTGAAAAACAGCGGACCGCCATGGCCCGCACCATGCACCGGATCAAAGGTGACATCAAGACCCTTGTCTTTATAAACGCCCCACATCTGCAGGCTCTGGTTGACCGGCATTTGCGGATCGCGGTCGCCGTGCAACAGGTACAGCGGCGGATCGTTGGCATCGACCTGGAACACCGGGCTCGCCAATCTGGCCAACTCCGGCTTCTGGTCCGGCAGATCGCCCAGCAACAGTTTCAGTCCGGGTTCGCGCACGCCGAGTCCAAAAGGCGTCGATTGCGCCAGGATGGTGGTCAGATCGGTGGCGGCAAAATAACTGACGATGGCCTGCACCGACGATGAAGTGGCGAGATAGTCGCCAACCTTGCCCTCGAGTTCCGTGTTGCCATTGGTGACGCCGGTCAGCAACGCGAGATGTGCGCCCGATGACTCGCCGGCAATTGCGATGCGTTCGGCGTCGTAACCGTAATCTCCGGCCTTTGCCCGCAAAAACCGGACGGCGGCCTTGATGTCGTGAATGTTGGCCGGAAACGGCGCTGCCGTGGTCTGGCGAAAATCGACGCTGGCAACAGCGAAACCGGCCCCCACCAGCCTTTCGGCAAACGCCGCACCCGCACTCTTGTCGCCGTTGCGCCACACTCCGCCGTGCACGTACACCACCAGCGGCGACGCTTTGGTCGTCGGCATGTACAGGTCCAACTTCAACGGTTTGCCGTCGACGGTGGCGTACACGATGTCTTTTGTCATCGCCGCCTGTGCCGGTACCGCCGCAACAAACGCCATGAGCACCACAAAGCCGATACGGCACCACTTGGCAGGTCCACGCAGCATG
>DATJXP010000294.1:0-41626 GCA_035500035.1 Candidatus Acidiferrum sp.
GTCCACGGTCGTGATTGGCACCTGACCATGATCGGGAGTGAAATGCACCTTGTAACCGCCGGCACCCGCGACAGCAGTCCATGACAACGTGATGCTGGCGTTATTGCCGTACTGCACGCGCGGCTTGGGCACAGCCGGGCAAGTAGTGTCGAAGTCGTACTGCGCCAACGTCCTCGTAATGAACTTTTGTATTGCCGTGCTCGATGCGAACACATTGGCCAGCGACATGCCGCAGATCGGCAGCCCGGCGGCCATGCCGACCCGCGACACCACGCCGACGATTTCGTAGCTACCATTGAACGTCTCCAGTACCGGCGAACCAATGTCTTCCAGGCACGGATAGCTCTGCTGATTGCGGAAATCGAGATACAGCTGGTTGCCGGTGGTATCGATAGTCGCCAGCTTGTCGAGTGCGGTCGCCGGTGCGTTGGCGGCAGTCGGATCGATGACTGTGCCAACGGTCTGGAACAGCGTGGCACCGGCCGTTGGCTGCGTCATCACGTAGCAGAACGCGCCGGTGACGGAAAAAACCGAGCTGCCGATGCTGCACGTGGCGGCGGTGGCGGTGACACCAGGATTGTAGAAACCGTCGTACACCGGCAACGACTGCTGTTTGCCGAGGATGACGGCGAGGCTGCCCTGCAACTGGGTCGCCGTGCGGGTGGAAACCGGCAACGTCGTCGCGGGGCTGGGCAACGAAATATGGAACAACGCCAGCGAGTAGTCGTCGGTTACGTAGTACTTGTCCACATCCGAGCCATCGATGAACGGCCCGAGCTTGACATAGAACTGGGGATCGCTGCCGGGTGCGACACTGTCGAGATAATGATTGGGATCGGCCAGACAAGTGCCGGCGCTGAGTATCCACTGCGGCGCGATCAATGCCCCCTTGCACAGCTCGTGATAACCGGTGCTGGTCCATACATTGATAAACGCCATCCAACCAGGAATCGTCTGAACAGTGGTAGTCGGGTTCACCAATGCCAACACCGGCAACGCGATGAGCGACAACAACGACAGCAAGAGTTTGCGCAGGCCCAGTCTGTTCACAGCGTCGTTCATGGCACTGTCACCTCGAGCGGTTTCGGGATGCTGCCGTCGCAGTCGCTGCCCTTGGCCATGATCCCCACCTCATAATGCGCGCCGCTCGGCAGATTGATATTCAATACCGTGGTGGAAGCCGGCAACGTCAACCGGTTCAACGCGCCGTCCTTATGCGGCACCGGCTCATACAGCAGCAGGTATCCGGTCGCGCCAGTGACTGCCTTCCACGACAGCGAGACTTGCGCGGTGCCGGCCGTCACCGGGCCGACATCCAGCGCCGGCGTCACGGCCGCCGGGCACAACTGACTGAAATCCAGTTGCTGATTGCTGGCGACAGTTTGATCGATGAAGTCGAGGAACTGCGCCACTTCGGTGTAGAACTGCAAACCATTCGGGACCAGGCAGCGAGCGTCCAGCACGAAGCTGGCGATGCCGGCGATCACTTGCTTGCCGTTCACCGTCGCCAGCATGGGGCCGCCGCTGTCGCCGAAGCAGGCGCTGACTTTGCCGGACTGGTCGAGAATGCAAAGATCGCCGGTTTGCACCGGATGGGTCGGATCGAGACCACTGGGCACGCCGTAGTTGTTATCGCTCAGATAAGCCCTGTAGCTGTTGTAGCACTCTCTATTGGACAACACACTGAGCTGACCGCTCTGTAATTGCCGGACCGGATCAAGTTTGCTGAAAACGATCGAATTGCACGAGAACACCGTTTGATCGGCAGGTTGGGTGACGAAGTTCAGTGTGCAGGCCGGCGTCCTTACACCGATGGTGCTGCCCCAGCCGAGCAAGGTGACGGTGACATCCGCCAACGTGCCGGCATCCAGTGCCGACGGCAAAGCGATCGGCGTGGCAGTAGCTGCTGCCGCCAGGCGCACCAGGGCGACATCGTTGACGAACGAGATGTTGTCGTAACGAGGATTGCTGATGATTTCGCTGACATCGAACAATTGACCACCCGTGCCGTCGAGATCGTCGCGCCCCACCAGCACCTGAAAACTGCCGGGCTGTTGCGAAACCACGCAGTGCGCCGCCGTCAGTATCCATGTCGGCGCGATCAGGCTGCCGCCGCAGAATTGCTTCTGGCTGTTGGCTTTATTGCCGGAGGATTTGGACAGCAGCGCCGCCATCCATGGATAGGCACCGGACGGTGCCGCGCTGCCGCCGATGATGGGATCGGCACTGCTGCTGGTCCCGTTGCCAGTACCGCTGCCTGGCTCCACCGCGGCGACGTTGGCGGCGACTGCGCACCACAAAGCCAGCAGCGCCAAAATCCGTCCCATGATCACAAAAGTCCCGTTCACAACCGTTGCTTGCCCTGCTTGTCGCGTCGCGGCACGCGACACGTTACGCCGGGTAACCCAGCCCATGCCCGAACGGATAGAGCGGATCGTAATTGGCATCGCCCACATTGATCGGTTCCTGCGCCGTGCTGCGCGGCCACGTGAACGACAGCTTGCCGCTCGGTGCATGATCGCCGAACAACACATCGGCCACTCCTTCTCCTTCGGTACCCGGCAACCATGCTGCCACGACCGCGGCGCACTTGTCGTGGGCGTCGCCCAAGACTTGCGGTCGGCCCGACAGCACGATCAACACCAGCGGCACGCCACTCTGTTGCAGCTTCGCTACCAGCGCCTGGTCTTCCTTCGTCAACGACAGATCGGCGCGATCGCCGACGCCTTCGGCATACGGCTGTTCGCCGACGACTACCACGCACGCATCGGCGCCTTCGACACCGCTGCCATCGGCGGCGTAGGTAAACTTCGTTTTCGGTGAAGCGTAGTGCAGTGCCTGCAGGATCGTGGTGCCGCCCGGCGTCACCGCGCCCATCTGGCCTTGCCACTCCACCGTCCAGCCGCCGCACTGCATGCCGATGTCGTCGGCACCGATGCCGGCGACATGAATGCGTTTCGCCGTGCGCTTGAGCGGCAGCGTCTGCTTGTCGTTCTTCAGCAACACCAGCGATTCGCGCACGGCCTGACGGGCAAGCGCACGATGGGCGGCACCGCCGAAGGTGGCGTGCAGTTTGCGGTCGGCCAGTTGATTGCGTTTGGCATCGAGCAGGCCCATCTGCGATTTGACCCGCAGGATGCGCGTCACCGCATCGTCGATGCGCGCCATGCTGACCTTGCCTTCGTTGACGAGCTCCTTCAACGTGGTGATGAAACGCACGTACTGCGCCGGCTCCATCGCCATGTCCATGCCGGCATTGATCGAGGCTTCGAGCGCCTTCTTGTAGTCGCGATCGATCTGGCCGATGGCGTAGTAATCGGAAACCAGGAAACCTTCAAAGCCGAGTTCATTCTTCAATACGTCGGTCAGCAGATGTTTGATGCCGGAGGCCTTGACGCCATTCCAACTGCTGTACGACACCATGATCGAACCGACGCCGGCGGCGACTGCAGCCTGATAACCCGGCAGATGAATGCGGCGCAGCGTCGCTTCATCGACCTCGGTGTTGCCCTGATCCATGCCGGGCGAGCCGTCGCGGCGCTTGGTCGAGCCCCACGTGGTGCCGCCGTCGCCGACGAAATGCTTGGCGCAGGCCAGCACCGCTTGCGGATTCTGCAGCCCGCCGTGCTGCATGCCGCGCACGGCGGCGGCGCCGAGTTCGGCCACGACAGCGGGATCTTCCGAATAACCTTCGTAGGTGCGGCCCCAGCGATCATCGCGCGGCACCGCTACGCACGGCGCGAACGTCCAATGAATCCCGGTAGCGCGCACTTCTTCGGCGGTGACCTGGCCCAGCGCTTCCACCAGTTTCGCGTTGCGCGTGCAACCGAGCCCGACGTTGTGCGGATACACGGTGGCACCGAGCACGTTGTTGTGGCCATGCACTGCATCGACACCGTACAGAATGGGAATGCCGAGCCGCGTCTTGCGGCTGATGCCGATCAAGCGATCGACCGTATTGGTCCATGCCTCCAGCGAATTGCCTTCGACCGGATCGGCACCGCCGCCGCTGAGCACGGAGCCGACGAAGTAAGTGGCGATGTCGGCCTCGTCCTTCATGTTGCCGAGTTCGGGCTGCACCATCTGGCCGATTTTTTCGTCGAGCGTCATCTTCGCCAGCAGCGGCTTGATCTTCGCGTCTTCGGCGGCGAGCGATTTCTGCGTGGTTTGTGCACGCACCGGCAGTCCATGCAGCAGCATCGGCGTTGCGGTGAGCACGAGGGCGGATTGACAGAACAAGCGGCGGCGCATGACAAACTCCTGTTATTGTTTTACGGGCCGGCGGATGATCCATCAGCTGCGACGACAAGTACAAGCTAGAATCGGCGCATTACCAAGGGGAACCACGCATGACCACCGTGATCGCCAGCGAGCGTTCAGCCGCCGCCGTGCCGGACGACTTCGGCCCGGGCTGGTACGCGATCGCTTCCACCCGCGAACTCAGGCGCGACCGGCCGCTGGCGTTGACCCGCTTCGGCCACAAGCTGGTGGCGTTCCGCGCCAATGGCGAAATCGGCGTGCTGTTCGACCGCTGCCCGCATCGCGGCGTGCAGTTGAGCGCCGGCAGCGTGCAGGACGGCCAGCTGGCCTGCCCTTTCCATGGCTTCCGCTTCGATCACACCGGCGCTTGCGTGCAGATTCCGGTACAACCGGCCGCTGCCGTGATTCCCAAGGCCCTGCGTTGCCGCAGCCTGCCGGCACGCGAACAACACGGATTCATTTTTGCGTGGTGGGGCGCAGTGCCGGACTCACTACCCGCCATCGATTGGTTCGATGACGAACTGCGCGACTGCGACGGCCCTTACGAGCATAGTGTCGACAGTGACGTGGGCCTGTCGCGCAACATCGAGAATCAGCTCGACATGGCGCACCTGCCGTTCGTGCATGGCAAGAGCCTCGGCCGCCTCGTCAAATCGCCCATCGTCGAAGTGGACTGTACGGTGAACGGCCAGCGTCTGCGCATGACCAAGCGTGGCAGCACCTCGGGGTTTTTCATCGAGCTACGCCTGCCCGGTTTATGGATCAACCGTATCGGTGCCAACAGCTGGGTATTTCTCGCCTTCGCGCCGATCACGCCGACGCGCACGCGGCTCTACACCCGCTACTACCAGGGTTCGTTCAAGGTGCCGGTGCTGAAAAAAGTGCTGGGCTGGTTCATGGGCTGGTCCAACCTGTGGATCCTGCGCGAGGATCTGCGCGTCGTGCACACGCACGACACGCCAGTGAGTCCGCGACTCGACGGCAGCGAACTGTTGCTGCCGTTCGACATCGCGGCCATCGAATACCGCCGGCTGCGCGAACAATGGCTGCGCGGCGGCAAGGCCGATTGATCAACGCTCGGCCAGCGTATCCGGATTGCGACGACCGGTATCGATGACGAAGTTGCCGGTGATCGACTTCAGCGTCGGCGTGCCGCTGCCGCGCATGCAGATGGCGAATTCGCGGTTCAGGATATCGATCACGCGTTCGACGCCGGCCTGACCGAAGGCACCGAGGCCCCAGCAGTACGGGCGACCGATGCCGACGGCGGAAGCGCCGAGCGCAATCGCCTTGAACACGTCGGTGCCGCGGCGGATGCCGCCATCGACCATCACCGGCACCTTGCCGTTCACTGCCTTCACCACTTCCGGCAGATCTTCGATGGTGCCGCGGCCGGTGTCGGTGGCGCGGCCGCCGTGATTGGAAACGATGATGCCATCGACGCCGGCTTTCAGCGCCAGTTCGGCGTCTTCCGCCACTTCGAGGCCTTTGACCATCACGTGCATCTTGGTGACGTCCTTCATGCGCTTGATGACGTCCCACGTCAGTTTGGGATCGACCAGTCCACTACGGGCGAGGCCTTCGAACATCGGCTTGGTCTTGCCTTCGTAGTGGCAGTCCTCGCAGATGCGGGTGTCCTTGCGGGTGAACAGCTCCTGCGTCTCGGTGTTGCGGCCGCCGGGCAGGTCGATGGTGAAGCACACAGTGGTGCAACCGGCCGCTTCGGCACGCTTCAGCATCTTGACGGTGTTGTCCCATACATTGGTGGAATACAGCTGGAACCACAGGCTCTTGCCGTTGCGCGCCTTGATCACGTCTTCGACCGAATGCGAGGCCTGGGTCGAGATGATCATGTGCGAATCTTTAGCCGCCGACGCCTTCGCAACGCCGGTTTCGCCGTCATGATGGAACGCGGCGCAGCTGCCGACCGGGCTCATGACGATAGGCGAGTTGGCTACCGCGCCGAGAAAATTGATCTTGGTGTCGATCTGCGACACGTCGGTCAGCAACCGGCGCGGGCGAATCTGGAACCGCGTGTAACCGAGCTGGTTGAAGTGCAGCGTGCCGTCGCTGTCGACGCCGGAATTCAGGTAGCCCCAGTGCGACGGCGGAATCTTTTCGCTCGCCAGTTGGCGCATCTCGAACACGTTAAGAACTTCCTTCGGGTCTTTCAGCGTTTCGCCGAGCGCGTGCTCCACTTCGGCGGCAAAGGCCTCGTACGTGGTCAGCAACGGGCTGGCGGCGAGAAACTGCAGGAAACGGCGGCGGGCACTGGCATTGGACGGCGTCATGGAATCCCCTCGGTGTACGCGGAACGCAGGCGCCGTCAAGGTGAATGTGGCACCTGCTCCTTTGCGTACGTGTTGATGTGTGGTGATGCGTGGTGTTGTCGAATCAGTAGGAGCGATTCGACTTTAGCCAAAACTCCAAAGGCTTGGAAGTCTCCGCGACCTGATCGATGTCTTTCCACACATAGTTTGCACAAAGTCCCGGCTGCTTGCGGTAGCCGCGCTTGAGCCAGAACGGATCGAGCGGATGGTAGCCGGCCGGACGCAGCGGGTGATCGATGGGACGCACGACCGAACAGAACGCGTAATAAGCAAAATCGCCCAGCTCCCTGGCGTGTGCTTCGCGTTCGTCAAAAAAGTTCTTGCCGAGGCCGTGCCCGCGGTACTCCTTGCGCAGCACCGACTCGGCGCAATAGAACACGTCCTTCGGGTTGTAGCCCTTGTCGATGAACGGTTGCTTGAAGTTGTCTTCCTCGAATTGCAGCGGAATCCCGGTCGAGGCGCCGACTACGGCATCGTCGTCGAACGCGACCACGACCACCGCCTGCGGACACTGCACATAGGTCTGCAAGTATTTGCGCTCGTATTCCATCGTGCCGTCGTACAGGTACGGAAAATCGCGGAACACCTCGATGCGCAAGCGCGCGACCTCGTCGAGATAATCGTTGAGGGCGGTGCCGGTGAAGCGGCGTATGATCAAGGCAGCGGACAAGGTCTTGTCTCCCGTCGAGTGCGGCGATTCTACGCCCGTCGCCCCGCTTCAAGTCTGTTGCAGCTCACAATTACCGGCGGCACGGTTACGAGAGAAATTTGGAACCTTTGTGACAAGTGCGCGGGTTGCCTTGACTCGCTCGCGGCAGGGGTTCTATATGGCTGATTACGCTTTTGCCGAAGGCTGATTCGCTTTCCTTTTCAGGCCATGCCCAAACTCCGACATCAATTGCTCATGCTGCTGGTCGCCGCCGGTGCCGCCACCCAGGTCGCCGCCGCCGAACCCGATCATCGCCTGCCCGACGCGGCGATGAACCGCGACTTCGCCACCGTCGGCGCGTTGCTCGGCAAGGGCATCGACCCCAACACGCGCGGCGAGTACGAAACGCCCGCGCTGTTGTGGCTGGTCGAAGTCGATGAAGTCGCCACCGCCGCCAAATTGCTGAAGGCCGGCGCCGACGTGAACATTTCGACCCCGCTCGGCGTCACCGCGCTGAAGCTCGCCATCGGCAACGGCAGCGAGGCGATGACGAAACTGCTGCTGGACGCCGGCGCCCGCGCCAATACGCTGGAGCCGAGCGGCGAGAGCCTGCTGATGACCGCCGCCGCCGTCGGCGTGCCCGGCGTCGTGAAGACCATGCTCGCGCACGGCGCCGACGTCAACTTCCGCGACGCCACCTACGCCCAGAGTGCGCTGATGATCGCCGCGCGCGAAGGCCACACCGACATCGCCGACCTGCTGCTGAAAGCCGGTGCCGACGTCAATGCGAAAACCACCGTGTTTCCCGCACCCGCCTTCATCAAACCCAACTCGGTGCCCGGCTTCGGTTTCGGCGTCGGCATATTGCGCGGCGGCCCGCCGGCCGATCGTGGCCGGCGCGAACCGCAAGCCGGCGGCATGACGCCGCTGCTGTACGCCGCGCGTCAAGGCCATGTCGATGTGGCGAAACTGCTGCTCGCGCATGGCGCCGAACTGAACGCACGCGAAGCCAACGACATCTGGCCGCTGCTGATGGCGATTTCCAACGACAACATGACCATGGCGGAATTCCTGCTGCAACAGAAAGGCGTGCTGATCAACGGCCAGGACTGGTACGGCCGCAGCCCGATCTGGGAAGCCGTCAACGTGCGCAACCTTTATGTGCACAACGCCACGTTCGTCAACGGCATCGACCGCGCGCCGGTGCTGGAACTGATCAAGCATCTGCTGGACGCCGGCGCCGATCCCAATGTGCGCACGAAGGAAGCGCCGCCGGTGCGCCAGCATCTGTTGCCGATCACCGGCACGCTGGAGTGGGTCGATTTCACCGGGCAGACGCCGTTTCTCGCCGCCGCCTATGCCGGCGACGTCACCGTGATGAAGCTGCTGCTGCAATACAAAGCCGACCCGAAGATCGAAACTTTCCGCGGCACTTCGGCCTTGATGGCAGCCGCCGGCGTCAACTGGGTTTACGCGCAAACGTGGACCGAAGGCGAGCCGCAATTGCTGGAAGCGGTGAAGCTGTGCAAATCGCTCGGCATGGATGTGAACCAGAAGAATTCGATGGGCGTCACCGCCTTGATGGGCGCCGCCAACCGCGGCAGCGACAGCATCATCAAGTACCTGGTCGATCAGGGCGCCGACGTCACCACGCAGGATAACGAACACCGCACCGCGCTCGATTGGGCCAAGGGCGTGTTCCTCGCCACCCATCCGGCCGAACAGAAACCGAAGTCGATGGCGCTGCTGACATCGATGCTGCAAACCCAGGGCAAGGAGGTACGCTGATGCGTCTTGCCGCGACGATTTCCGCCCTTTCCACCCTGATGCTGCTGACGGCACCGGCCGCGCACGCGCAGAAAACGCCGTCGTTGCTGACACAGTACTGCACCAAGTGCCACAACAGCGAAGACTGGGCCGGCAAGCTCGACATGGACACGCTCGACTACGATCACGTCGATGCCAACGCCGAAACCTGGGAGCTGATGATCCGCAAGCTGAACGCCGGCATGATGCCGCCGAAACGGGAAACGCAGCCGTCGGCCGCCGAAGTGAAAAGTTTCGTCGCCCAGTTGGAAACCCAACTCGACAGCCACGTCAAAAGCATTGCCGCCGCGCCGGCGCTGCATCGTCTCAACCGCACCGAATACCACAACGCCATCCGCGATCTGCTGGCGCTCGACATCGACGTCGCCGCGCTGCTGCCGCAGGACGATGCCATCGAAGGCTTCGACAACGTTGCTTCCGGCCTCGCCATTTCGCCGGCATTGATCCAGGGCTATACCGCGGCAGCGATGAAGATCAGCCGCGCTGCCGTAGGCGATCGCACGGAAACGCCGGGCGCCAGCGTTTATCGCACTGCTGGCAACTTGTCGCAGACGCAGCACCTCGAAGGTTTGCCGCTCGGCACTCGCGGCGGTTTGAAGGCGACCCACAATTTCCCGCTTGACGCCGACTACGAGATCTCGGTGAAGGGCGGTGGCGGTTTCGGCGGCTTCGGCCGCGATCCGTCCACTACCGTGGTGGTGACGCTCGATGGCAAGGAACTGAAGCTCGACAGCACGCGCAGCTTCAAGCTGACGCTGACGGCCGGCGAGCACACGCTGACGGCATCGCTGCGCGACGTGAAGCGCCCCACCGGCGTCAACGACATATATTCCGTCTATTCCGCCAACGGTGGCATCACCAGCATCGAGATCAACGGCCCGCTGAATCCCACCGGCACCGGCCATACCGCGAGCCGCGAGCGCGTGTTCACCTGTTATCCGAAGAGCAACGACGAAGAACGCGGTTGCGCCGAAAAAATCCTGGTGTCGCTCGGCACCGCCGGTTTCCGCACGCCGGTGACGGCAAAGGACGTGCAGCCGCTGATGGCGTTCTACGACCAAGGCCGCAAGGAAGGCGATTTCGAAACCGGCGTGCAGCAGTCGGTGTCGCGTTTGCTGGTGGATCCGCGCTTCCTGTTCCGCTTCGAAGAAGAACCCGCCAACGTGGCGCCGGGCACCGAATACACGATCTCCGATATCGAACTGGCGTCGCGGCTGTCGTTCTTCCTGTGGAGCAGCATCCCCGATCCCGAACTGCTGGCATTGGCGCAAGCCAACAAATTGCACGAACCCGCCACGCTGAAAGCGCAGATCGCGCGCATGCTGGCCGACCGCAAGGCGCAGGCGCTGGTCGATAATTTCGCCGGCCAGTGGCTGTACCTGCGCCAGCTTGCCGGTGCCACGCCGGAGTCCGCCGTGTTCGACGAAAACCTGCGCGATGCCTTCGCCGAAGAAACCAAGCTGCTGATCGGCGCGGTGATCGGCGGCAACCGGCCGGTCACCGAACTGCTCGACGCCGACTACACCTTCGTCAACGAACGGCTGGCGACGCATTACGGCATCGATGGCGTACACGGTTCGTATTTCCGCCGCATCGCGCTGCCGGCCGACAGCCCGCGCCGCGGCCTGCTTGGCCAGGGCAGCATCCTGACGGTGACGTCGACCGCGTCGCGCACGTCGCCGGTGGTGCGCGGCAGCTGGATCCTGCAGAACCTGCTGAACGCGCCGGTGCCGAGCCCGCCGGCCGGCGTCGAACGCAATCTCGACGGCGACGGCACCACCAAGCTGACCACGTCGGTGCGCGAACGGCTCGAACAGCATCGCAAGGATCCGGTGTGCGGTTCCTGCCATGCGGTGATCGACCCGGTCGGCTTCTCGCTGGAAAATTTCGACAACATCGGCGGCTGGCGCGTGAAGGACGGCGATTCGCCGGTGGATCCGCGCGGCGTGCTGGCCGACGGCACGCCGGTGCAGAGCCCGACCGATCTGCGCAAGGCTCTGCTGCGCCACTCCGACCAGTTCGTGCAGACGCTGACGCAGAAACTGATGATCTACGCGTTGGGGCGGCCGCTGAATTATCATGACATGCCGTCGGTGCGAGCGATCCTGCGCAACGCGGCACGCGACGACAACCGTTTCGCCAGCGTGGTGAATGCCATCGTGCAGAGTCCGCAGTTCACCAGGCGGGTCAAACAAGATCCTGTTAAAGACGCCGCCGCAGGCAAGGCCAACACGGCTCAACGCTGACCCCGGCAGGAGATTCCTATGCATCTGCTAGGCAAGAAATTCATTCACCGCCGCACCTTGTTGCGCGGCATGGGCACCGCACTGGCGTTACCGCTGCTCGAGGCGATGCTGCCGGCCGGCATTGCGATGGCGCAAAGCGGCGCGTTGCCGAAGACACGGTTCGGCTGCATCTATTTTCCGCACGGCGCGACGATGTCGCGCTGGACACCGAAGCAGGAAGGCAAGGACTTCGAGTTCAGCGAAATCCTCAAGCCGCTGGAAGCGCATCGCAATTCGTTGACCGTCGTCAGCGGTCTCGGTCACGCGCTGGCTTACGGCCCGGGCGGCGCCACCGGCAACCACAATCGTTCGTCCGCCACCTACCTGAGCGGCGCCAAGGCCGAGTTCGGCGCGCAGCCGTTCCTCGGCGTGACGGTGGACCAGATCGTCGCCAAGCAATTGGGTCAGGACACGCCGCTGCCGTCGCTGGAATTGTCGATCGAAGAAGCCAGCGTCAACTGCGGTGACGGTCTGAGCTGCGCCTATCGCAACACCATCTCCTGGCAGGGCGACACCGCGCCGCTGCCGATGCAGAACAATCCGCAAGTGGTGTTCGAACACCTGTTCGGTGATGGCGCCAATACCGCCGAACGCGATGCCCGCCGCGCGCAGTCGCTGAGTCTGCTCGATTCGGTTTCGCACCAGATCACTACGCTCGACAAGAAACTGTCGAACGCCGACAAGAGCCGGCTCGACCAGTACCTGACCGACATCCGCGAGATCGAACGCCGCATCCAGCAGGCCGCCGCGCATCTGACCGCCGACATCGCCGTGCCGAACAAACCGGCCGGCATCCCCGACGACGTCGATGCCCACATCAAGCTGATGTACGACCTGATGGCGCTGGCGTGGCAGGCGGACATCACTCGCGTCTCGACCTTCATGATCGCCGCCGAGCTGTCGGGCGCGGTGTATCCGAAGAGCGGCGTGCGCGACGGTTTCCACACGTTGTCGCACCACAGCAACAACGAGGACAACAAGGCCCGCTTCGCGCTGATCAACCGCTACCATGTCACGCTGTTCCAGCATTTCCTCGACAAGCTGGCGTCGGTGAAGGAAGCCGACGGTACGCTGCTCGACCATTCGATGGTGCTGTACGGCAGCGGCATGAGCGACGGCAATTCGCACAACCACGATCCGCTGCCGGTGGTACTGGCCGGACGTGCCGGCGGCAGGCTGGCCGGCAACCGCCACCTGGCGTTTCCGGACAAGACACCGATGTCGAACCTGCTGCTCTCCATGTTGAACACGCTCGGCGTGCAACAGCAGCATTTCGGCGACAGCACGGGCCTGTTGCCGGTCTGATCCGGCAGATCTCAGGACTGTGATGCGGGTCTAGCCCAGACCCGCTGTCCATGCCGTACATGCGCTAACACATGCCGAAAGCAACGTGTTACCATCCGGCGCATTGTTCCGACCCAGAGGATGTCCGCGAATGCACGCGCCGCGCACCTGTTTTGCTGCCGGATCGGGCAGCACCGCTCTCTCCCGCTGGCTCTCCTTCTCACGCACCGCAGCCCTCACCAGCGCCCTTGCCTTGCTGCTGACTGCCTGTGGCGGTGGTGGCGGTGGCGGATTCAACCCTGCCGCGGCCGGCTCGGTGACGCCCGGCTCCAGTAGCACCGGCAACAGTTCAGGCAACAACACCGCGCCGCCGACGCCGGTCTACAGCATCGGCAACGGCTCCGGCACCGGTTACACGGACGGCGTCATCGATGCCAGCAAGACCACGCTGCAAGCGGCGGAAACCGCGACGCTGCGCGTCAACATCGTCGATCAATTCAACAATCCGCCGGCAACGGACCTGGTTGTTACCTTCTCGTCCACCTGCACCTCCGACGGTTTGGCCAGTTTCGGCGACGTGACCCAGGTCGCCCGCGGCCTGTTCTCGGTAACGTACACCAACAAGGGCTGCGACAAGGCCGCCGACGTGGTGACGGCATTGCTGGTGACCAACAACAAACAGGCCACCGTGACGCTGAAGATGGTGGGGCCGGACGTGATTTCGGTCAGCTTCGTATCCGCCACCTTCACCCAGTTGGCGTTGGCTGGCATCGGCGGCAACGAAACCTCCGAACTGATATTCCAGGTGTCCGGTCCGCAAGCGGTGCCGGTGGTCGGCAAAACCGTGAATTTCTCGGTCAACACCCAGGTCGGCGGCGCCAGCATCCTCAGCGGCCGTCAATCGGCCGTGACCGATCAGGCCGGGCAGGTGCATACCATCATCACCAGCGGCACCATCGCCGGCCCCGTCAACGTACGCGCAGTGGAGCAATCCACCGGCAAGCAAGGCATCTCGCCCGACATCGTGATTTCCACCGGCATCGCCGATGCCGACCGCTTTTCGATGACGCTGGGGCCGCACAACCCCGGGCTGGCGTGGAACACCGATGCGGTCACCGTCAACATCAACATCATTGCCAGCGACATCTTCGGCAACAACCCCACCGACGGTACTCGCGTCAGCTTCGTGTCGTCGGAGAGCGGCAACATCACCAACTCCTGCCTGTTGACGGACGGCGCCTGTTCCGCGACATGGCGCAGTTCGGCCAGCCGCCCGCTCGACATGCGCGCCACCGTCATGGCCTATACCTCGGGCGCCGAGCACTTCACCGACAATAACGGCAACGGCGTCTATGACAGCACCGATACTACCTTCAAGGATCTCGGCGAGGCCTACGCCGATGAAAACGAGAATGGCCAATATGACGTCGGCGAATATTTCGTCGATACCAACAAGAACGGCGTGCGCGACCCGGGCAACAATCTGTGGGACGGCCCCTGCCTGAGCAAGGTCGATTCGCGCGCCGTATGTACCGGCAACTCGACCGTGACCATTTCGGGTTCGCAAGTGATCGTGATGTCGAGATCGGATGTGCGCATCAAGACGTTGGGAACCTTCCCCGATCCAGCGCTGGGAACCATCATCAGCGTCACCAAGGGTGGCTATGCCGATCTTGGCGGCATGTACCTGGAAGACGGCAATACCAACGCCGACATACTCGGCGGCAACCCCTTGCCCAACCAAAGCACGGTAGTGTTTTCGATCGAAGGCGACAGTCTTTCGCTGAAAGGGATCAGCAGCTATACCATTTCGGACGGCATCAGTCCGGAGAGTTCGCC
The DNA here is from genome assembly GCA_035500035.1 of Candidatus Acidiferrum sp. Classification (GTDB taxonomy): domain Bacteria; phylum Pseudomonadota; class Gammaproteobacteria; order Pseudomonadales; family Pseudohongiellaceae; genus CAILUG01. The sequence continues at coordinate 14,475 of DATJXP010000294.1, forward strand.
ACCGCTCGGCGTGTCTATCTTTGCCGATTCCGGTGCGGTATCAGGCACCACGGGAGTTTTGCGCATGACGGTGACCGCTCCCGGACTGACCACGCAATTCACCTGGAGCGTGAAGATACCGTGACGAGCAATCAGCTCTATAAAAAACCGGCCTCGCGCCGGTTTTTTATTGGCAGCGTCATTGGCGTTTGCGCAAACTCAGACTGACGCCGGCGGTGCCGTTCGCCCCTTGCGTCAACGTTACGCGTACCAGCGCAATGGAAGCGTTCCGCTCGATTTGCCCGAGCCAACCGATGATGTCGGCATAGGGCACGGCATCGAATCGCAATTGCAGCTCGTCGGCGGAATTCTGCAGCAGGCGCGTCGGTTGCAAACCGGCGTCCTGCAAACTGCGGCTCACCAGTGCGGACAGATCGGCATCATCGGCGGCAGATCTGTCGGCATGCGAAGCATCGTATTGCCGCACCAAGGTCTGCACTTGCGCCAGCTCGAGCATCTGCACACTCAACCGCTGCTGCTCGCGCCGCTGTTGCGCATGCCAATGCCATAGCAGCGTCGCCACGACCGCCAGCGCCACCAAGGTGGTGACGGTGACGGCGGCGATCTGCTGACGCGGCTCCATCGACCGCCACTGCCGTTGCAATTGCAGCTTCATCATGGCGCCACCACCCGCAACCGTGCGCGGCTGTTGCCGCCTTCGCTGCTGCTGCCGACCAGATCGACGCCGAGACCGGCGCGTTGCAACTTGCCGCGCAGGCTGTCGATGGCGGCCAGGCTCTGGCTGTGCACGTCGAGCTGCAACGCTCCGCTGATTGCATCGAAATCGAGCAGATCGACATTCACGCCCTGCTCGCCTGCCAATGCCGGTGCCATCTGCGTCAACAGCGGCAGCAAGGCATGCTGACCGCCACTCTGAGCCAACGCCTGCCGCACTTGCGCCAACGGATCCACCATCGCCCCTTGCGGCTGCACGTGACGGAATTGTTCGACCAGTTGTCGCTGCACCACGGCCTGCTGCGACTGCAACCGCCAGATGTTTGCCAACGTGATGCCGGCATCGGCAAGCACCAGTGTTGCCGCCAACGCAGCTACCAGACGCCATTGCCGCCACCAGCGTTGCCACGGCAGCGGCGGTGCATAAGCGCCCTGCAACACGTTGCAGGCCATCGGCGCCGCTGCCGCCAATTCATCCCACGCTGGCGCGCGCCGCAACAGCAACAACGGTTGCAACGACGAGGGCAGCAGTTGCCTGATTTCGTTGTATTGCTGCTGGGTGCCGTACAGCACGATCTGCGCCGGCCATGCCTGCTGTTCGTTGTGCAGCAAGGTCAACGCCTGCGCGAGATTGCCGGTGTCGCAGGCGAAACCACGATGCCAGCCGTGACGCACCAGCACGCGCGCCGGCGACTGCTGCGACAACCACAAGGTCCACTGGCCTTGCTGCCACGGAATCAACGACAGTTCGGCTTGGGCGGTTTGCGGCTGCACGCCGTGCGTAGCGGTAACAGTGCGTAACAGATCGAGCGCATGCCTGTCGGTCACTACGACGGCGACGCGGCCTGCGTCCATCGCGCCATGCGCGAAATGCACGGTTTCCACCGGCGCCAGCAAGGTATCTTCGAGCCGCCACGGCAAGGTCTTGCGCAACAACCGCGCTTCGCCGGCCCCGACTTCCAGTTCGGTGATCGAACTCAACGATGGTGGCAACAACACCGTGACGGGCTGACCCGCCATCGACACCGGCAATGACGTCGGCAACGACGCCAATAACGACAGCCCATCGCCCGTCAGCAGATCGCCGCGGTCACTGATACGGAGCAGCACAGTCGATGCCTCCGCTGGTGGTTCCCGTCAGCCAGGTACGACTCTTCACCGTCACCTGCGGCCGATTGGCGGCATCGCGCGTGCGGGCCAGCACGCTCAGCAGGCGATAGTGATGGGGTCCTGTCTGCATGTCCGCACTCATCTGGAAATAGTCGCTGGCCACATCGAGCCCGTCGAGGTCCCACGGCACCTGCGCCAGCGGCAGTTGCCGGAACGCCGACAACGATTTGAAAACGGCGCCGCTGTGGGTGCGCACATCGGCGATCAGGTGCGCGGCTTCCGGTGTCAGCGGCCGCAACGTATCGCTGCTGCCCAGCGTGCGCAACATTACCGGTTCGTTGTCGTTGCTTTTGTCGTCGTCGTTCATACCGGCCTGGGCCGACCACAACAATTTACTGTCGGCGGTGTTCACGTTCAGTGTGCCATTACCCCACACGGTTACAAAAGGAGTCAATGCGGCGGCCAGATCGGCATCGATGCCGGCCACCAATGCCAGTTCGCTGACGCTGGTGAAGCCCTGGTTGGCGGGGCGGTAGTCGCGCCCCATTTCCAGATAGTCGATGGCTTCGGCACCGCCGGGATTGCGGGATTCGTTGTCGGCATCGACCCAGTCGAACACGGCATTGGCGATTGCAGTGGCGCTGGCGGCATCGAGCGGATGTTCCGGTTGCACCACTTGCAACAAACGGATGAAACGCTTCTGCGCGGCGCTGTAACCATTGGCAGCCGGTGCGCCGAGATCGTTGAGATTGAGCCGGCTCTGCAAGTCGAGCAGGCATACCGTCAGCAGGCCTTCCGTCAGCGGCACCTTCTGTACTTTTGCCCACGGTTCCACCGCACTGTCGGTGGTGCTGCCGCTTTGCAGATCCAGCAACAGCGCTTGCTTGGCCACGCCTTCGGCGCCGCGCAGATAGGCGCGCGCCTGATCCTGTTCGTTCTGGTATTCCAGCGTACGTTGCAACACGAAGTAATCCTTGCCGATACGCGTAGCCAGCGCCACCACGATCAGCACGACGATCAGCGCCAGCACCAGCGTGGCACCGCGCTGGCCATGCAAGACGCTATTGCAGTTCGAATACACGCTGCACCTGCCCGAAACGCGCCGTCGTCAATGTCACCCGCACTGCCAGTGGCAACGGCGACGTCAATGCCCGCGCCGGCGCTTCGCTGTCCCACTGCGTTTGCCAGGGTCCGCCGCCTGCTTGCAATACCGTCAGCGACAACGGCGCGGTCGCCGACGGCGGCTCGAGAAATTCGACGCGCACTTCGTCGACGGACGCCAACAGCATGGTTTCATGCGGTCGCTGCTGGACTTCGCTGCGGTCGAGTTGTGGCCAATGCTGGCGCCAGAGCGCACCGTCGCGCGCGACGTAACGTACCCGCAGCAACTCACTGCGCAACGCCTGCGGCGCCGGCATTGCGCCGCCGCGCGTGAACGTCAGCAACACTCCACTGTCGACGCCACTGGCAAAGGCCGGTTCGCGATAACCGAGCCCGAGCAGCAGGGGCCGCTGCCGGGCCTGCGTGAGATCGGTTTCCATCACGTCGAATGCGCGCTGCAGTTCGGTCAGCGCGGCCACTTCGGTCTCCAGTGCCGTTGACGCCTGCACGCCGCGACTGACGCCGGCATAGGCCAGCGCCGCCACCACAGCGGTCAGCCCCACCGCCAACAGCAGTTCCACCAGCGTGAAACCGCCGCAACTTTTACGGCGCCGGTTTTGCATCGAGCACCCCGGTGAGCGTGGCAACCGGATGCTGGTGCGCAGCATCGGCGGTTTCATCGCCGACGGCGATGATGATGGGCATCGGCCCTTGTTCTAGCGTATTGGTGCCGATGCTGTCGGCATCGAGTACCAGCGCCGGCTTGCTCGCCTGCCAGTACCAGCGACGACCGGCCAGCGTGATGCTGCCGTGCTGATCCAGCAACGGCGTCGATGGCGCCAGCCGCGCCGCCAATTGCAGGTAGTGCAATTGATTGTCGGCCACCCACAGCGCCAGCGTCTTGTCGCGCAGGTAGCCGGCGCTGTCGAGCTGGGCACTGATGCGCCACTGCCAGGCCGTCATCGCCAGCGCCAGTACCAGCAGCGCCACCAGCACCTCCACCAACGTGAACCCTGTTTGCCGGTCAGCGTTGCGCATCGCCATCCCTCACGGTGACGCGGCCCAGCTCATCGACATCGATCGCGGTGGTGCAGGATTGATGGCCGCGCGCGCACAACTGCAAACTGAACGGTGTGCCTTCCCGCTGCGGACTCAACAGGATTTCCGGGCGAAAGCGTGGATTGGCCGCACCGTTCGTCGTCGCCAGCGCCTGTTGCGGCTCCGGTTGCAGCGTCGAACCGTCAACCGTCAGTTGCCATTCGAGTTCCGCCGGCAGCAGGTAGTCGGCGGCACTGGCATGCAGCAACGCGGGATCGGCGTTCTGCCAGCGTTTGCCATCGTGCCACAGCCAGCGATAACCGCTGGCATTGTTACCGTCGGCCGTCGTCCGCATGAAGAAGTCGAGGCCCCACTCGTTGCCGCTTTGCACCGCTTCCAGCGCCGCCAGTTGCAATTGCCCGGCAAGCTGCGTCGCTACCTGCCGCTGCGAGGACGGGCTGCCGGAGAAATCCAGCGTCAAGCCGGCGCCGACCAGCAAACCCAGCAGCAACAGCACCATCATCAGTTCGAGCAGCGTGAAGCCGCGCTGCGGCGCGGGCTCAGAATTCGACGTCGGCGTCTTCACCGTCGCCTCCGCGCTTGCCGTCGGCGCCCAGGCTCCACAACGAGTACTCCTTGCTGCCATCGGTGGAAGGCGCCAGGTACAGGTAGTCATTGCCCCACGGATCGCGCGGCAGTTCGCGCACGTAACCGCCTTGCTTGTAGTGCGGCGGCAGCGGCGCCTGCGACGGTGACTGCACCAGCGCCTGCAAACCCTGGGCAGTGGTCGGCACGCTGCGATTGTCGAGCTTGTACACGCCGAGCGCAGTGGCGAGCAGCGCGAAATCGGCCTGGATCTTCTGCTGGCGCGCAGTCGCCGCCCGCGAGAAATACACCGGCACCGCAATCCCCGCCAACAAGCCGATGATCACCAAGACGACTAGCAGCTCCAGCAAGGTAAACCCCGTAGGGGCACGCCATGGCGTGCCCAAACAACAACGGCGCCACTCGACGCGATATCTCGACATGCCTTCACCCCACCAGCGTGTTCATCTGCATGATAGGCAGCAGCACCGCCAGCACGATGGTGCCGATGATCACCGCCATCAACACCAGCAACAGCGGCTCCAGCACCTTCAACAGTCCATTGAGCGTTTGTTCGAGCTCCTGTTCCTGCATCGCCGCCGCGCGGCCCAGCATCTGCTCCAGCGTGCCGCTGCTTTCGCCGCTTTGCACCAGTTGGATAAGAAGTGGCGGGAACCTGCCGCTGGCGTCGAGCGCGCGCGCCAGCGAACCGCCTTCTTCGACCGTTTGCGCGGCACCGGCGGCAGCCGCGCGCAGCACCAGGTTGTTCATCACGCCGGCTGCGATACCGAGCGCTTCCACCAGCGTGACGCCGCTTTGCACCAGCAACCCCAGCGTCGAGGCAAAGCGTGCGGTGTCGGCGGCTTGCAGCAACGGGCCGAGCAAGGGCCAGCGCAAGCACCAGCGATGCCAGCGCAACTGCCAGTTCGGCTGCTGCAACAACATCCGCAGCCACAGCGGAACCGCCAGCAACAACAACAGCAACAACGGCCACCAGTGCGCGACGACGCTGCTGAGCGCCATCAACACGCGCGTGAGCAGCGGCAACTGGGCGCCCTGGCGACTGAACAAGTCTTCCAGCGACGGCAATACCTTGACCATCAACACCGTCACCACCAGCACCGCGACGCTGACCAGCGCGCAGGGATAGATCAGCGCCATCTGCAGTTTGTGCTGCAACAGCCGGCGCAGTTCGAGATAGTCGGCGACTTTCTCCAGCACTTCGCCGAGCAGGCCGGCCTGTTCGCCGGCACGCACCAGCGATTGATAGAGCGAAGGAAACGTCGCCGGATAGGCGGCGAGCGCCAGCGCGAAACTCTGGCCCGCCACCACCTTGCCGCGCAATTGTAGCAATACGGTCTTGGCATCGGCGTGCTGCGTCTGCCGCGCGGTCGCGGCCAGCGCTTCGTCGAGCGGCACGCCGGCCTTCACCAGCGTCGCCAGTTGCCGCGTCAACAGCACCAGTTGTGTTGCCGGCAGCCCGCGCGGCGCGCGCAGCAACAGCGTCGTCAGCTGCGGCCTGCCTTGCGAGGGTTCCACCGAAATCGGTTTGAGCTGGCGCGAACGCAGCAGCGTACGCACCTGGCGTTCGGACTCGCCTTCGATGATGCCGCGGCTGATGTTGCCGTCCGCATCGAGCGCCTGATAGGAAAAGGCAGCCACAGTCCGGTCCTCAGCTGGTGGTGACGCGCAGTACTTCGGCCAGTGCGGTATCGCCGGCCAACACCATCGCCAGCCCATCCTGCAACAAGCTGGCGCTTTGTTTGCGCGCGGCTTGCGTCAGCGCCGCTTCGCCGGCTCCGCCGTGAATCAGCGCGCGCAATTCGTCGTCGATGCGCACCGCTTCGAAAATGCCGCGCCGATGTTGATAGCCGGTGTGGCGGCACTCGTGGCAACCCACGGGACGGTGCAACATAGGAGCTGCTGCCGTTTCCAGGTCCAGTACACGGCATTCGCCTTCATCTGCGCGGTAAGCCTGTTTGCAATGCGGGCACAGCAGCCGCACCAGTCGTTGCGACAGCACTGCCACCAGGCTCGACGCCAGCAGGAACGGCTCTATCCCCATGTCCTGCAAACGCGTGATGGCGCCGATCGCGGTATTGGTGTGCAACGTGGTCAACACGAGATGCCCGGTCAGGCTGGCCTGCACCGCGATGCGCGCGGTTTCGCCGTCGCGGATCTCGCCGAGCATCACCACGTCCGGGTCCTGTCGCAAAATCGAACGCAATCCGTGCGCGAACGTGAGACCCACCTTGGTGTTGACCTGGGTCTGGCCGACGCCGGGCAACGTGTACTCGACCGGATCCTCGATGGTGAGGATATTCTTGCGGCCGTCGTTGATGTGCATGAGACCGGCGTACAACGTGGTGGTCTTGCCGGAACCGGTGGGGCCGGTGACGAGGATGATGCCGTGCGGAATCTGTAATGCGTCGCGATAGCAGTGCTGCGCCGGCGGCGGCATTTTCAGATCCTGCAACTGGATGCGGCCGCTCTGCTTGTCGAGCAAACGCAGCACCACGCGTTCGCCGTAAGCGGACGGCAGCGTCGACACGCGGATGTCGAGCGCGTGGCCGGCAAGGCGCACGCTGATGCGGCCGTCCTGCGGCAACCGTTTTTCGGCAATGTCGAGCCGCGCCATCACCTTGATGCGCGACACCAGCAACGGCGCCAGCAAGCGCTTCGGCGCCAGCACTTCGTTCAACACGCCGTCGGTGCGAAAACGCACGCTGAGGCGGTCTTCGTAGGTTTCGATGTGGATGTCGGACGCTCGTTCACGCAGGGCCTGCGCGATCAGCGCATTGATCAGCCGGATCACCGGCGCGCTGTCCTCGCCTTCCATCAGATCGCCGGTGGTGGGAATGTCGTCGGCCAGCCGCGCCAGATTGGTGTCGGCGCCGAGATCTTCCGCCACCTGCAACGCTTCGCTGTCGTCCTTGGCGAACGCCAGTGCGAGCTGACGCTGGAATTCGGCCGCACTGAGCGCTTGCAAGCGATAGTTGCCGTTCAACACACGCCCCAATTCGGCCAGTACCGCACTCGACAGGCCCGGGCGATGCAGCACCAGCGGCGGCGTTACGCCGGTGTCGAGCAGCACGCCGTGTTGCTGGGCAAACTGGAACGGTACCTGCGCGGGAAGAGAATTGTCGGTGAACGAAGGAGCGGCTGTCATGTCGCCCCCTGTCATTTTGCCGGAGCGGGCGTGGAGCCGCCGCCCTGCTGCAGCTGCTGCAACTTCAGCTGCCATTCGGGCAACAGCGGCAACGGCTGCGAGGTGCTGCCGGCTTTTTCCAGTTGTTCGGCGCGGATCGCACTGTATTTGAGCGCGGTGGCCGCTTCCATCTGCCGGTTCTCGCGCATGATCGACGCGCGCAGGAACACCATCAGATGCGTCTTGCTGCCGGCATCCGACGTGCTGCGGAACAGGCGACCGATGCCGGGAATGTCGCCGAGCAGCGGCACCTTCTGGTTGTTCTGGTTAAGCGAGTCTTCGATCAAGCCGCCGAGCACGACGGTCTGGCCATCATTGGCCAGCACGGTAGTGTCGATCTTGCGCTCGTTGGTGATCGGGTTGTTGTTCAGCAGCGTGCTGCCATCCAGCAAGCTCGACACTTCCTGCGACAGTTGCAATACCAGCGAATCGCCTTCGTTGACGTGCGGCGTCACCTTCAGCGTGATACCGACGTTGACGCGCTCGACAGTCTGGAACGGGTTGCCGGGATTCGACGACGTATTGCCGGTGCTGGTATAGGAACCGGTGACGAACGGCACCTTGCGGCCGACAGTGATGACCGCCTGTTCGTTGTCGAGCGTCAGCAGCGATGGCGTCGACAGGATATTGGCGGTCTTTTCCGTCTCCAGCGAAGTCAACAGCACGTTGAAACTCAAATCGCTGCCCAGGCGGCCAACACCGAGCACCTGACCCGGCACGCTCGCCAGTGCCTGCGCCAACGGAGCGCGGATATCGACCGGATTGCCGCTGGCATCACGCTGCGCACCCGCCAATGCAGCACCGGCAATCGCGGATGAGGTGGCGGAGCCGGTGCTGGAACTGCCGTAGAAACCCTTGTCGTTCTCGAACAGCCACTGCACCCCGATGTCCTTGCCGCGATCGCCGCTCAATTCGACGATGATGGCTTCCACCAATACCTGTGCCTTGCGGATGTCGAGCCGCGCGATGACGTTCTTCAGCGTCTGCAGCGTTTCGGCATCGGCGGTGATGATCAGCGAGTTGGTCGCGGTGTCGGCGACGACGCTGCCCGCATTGCCGCCGGCAGGCGCTGCGCCTTCCTTGCCGGCCGGGGCCGGGGCGGCGGCACCGCTGCCGATCAGCCCGCTCAACAGCGGCGCCAGCACTTCGGCGCGCGCGTACTGCAGATTGACCACGTTGACCTTGCCGTCCTGCGTCAGCGGACTGTCGAGCTGGTTGATCAACGGCAGGTACTTGGCGATCTGCACCTGTTCACCGCTGACGATGATGCTGTTGGTACGCTCATCCGCCACCAGTTGCACCGGCGCATTCGCCGCGGTTTCGCCCGCGCCGCGCAATTTGACCAGCAATCCCACCACGTCGGCAGCAGCGGCATTTTTCAACGTGACGATCTGCGTCTGCTTCACCGACGAGCGATCGATGAATTGCACCATGGTGCGGATGCGCTCGATGTTGGCGGCACTGTCGGTGATGACGATGGAGTTGCTCGGGGTATAGGCCGTCATCTGCGCTTCGGCTGCGGCGAGCGGGCGCAGGATGGGCACCAGTTGTTCGGCTGCCACGTTGGCGACCTGGATCACCTGCGTGACGACGCCGCCGCCATTGCCGGGCGACTTGTCGAGACTGAGCGGCACCGCCTGTTCGCGCGCCATCGCCGCCGGCAGGATGCGCACGACGTCGCCGGCTTCGACCGCGGCATAGCCGTGCACCTTCAATATGGAAAGAAACAACTGGTACAGCTCGGCGCGATTGACGGCCTTGGACGAAATCACCTGCACGCTGCCCTTGACCGCCGGATCGACGATCAGCGTCTTGCCGGTGGCATCGGCAACGAAAGTGATCAGCTCGCGGATGTCGCCGTCGCGGTAGTTGACGGTCCAGGTCGGCTCCGCGCCGCTCTGTTGTTGCTGGTTCTGTTGCTGCTGACCCTGCTGTTGCGGACCCTGTGCCAGCACGGCTGTGCCAACCAGGACCAGCGCCACCGCCAGTACCACCCGGTGCAGGCTGTTGCGCAATCGATGTGGGGAAAACGAGAAAGCCACGCGCGGGTCCGTTGGTCAGGGAGTCATCGTCATCTGCAGGGTCAGCGGCTGGCCGTCCCGCAACAGCGAAAATGATACGTCAGTGGGGCGGTTCATCAAATTGTAGAGTTCCGGCAGGTTGGCCATGTCGGTGAGCGATATGCCGTTGACGGAAGTGAGGATGTCGTTCTGCTTGAAGCCGAGCTGCACGAATTCCTTCAGGCGCGGACCGGGCGACACGCGATAACCCAGCAGATGCGCGTTGCCGACAGCCGGCTCCACCGCGATGATCTCGGCCAAACGCGCGGCTGCCTTGCGGATCTGTTGCGGTGCCGCCTGCAGCAACGCGGCGGCTTGCGCCGCGGTCGGCGTTACGACGGCGGCGGCACGGTTGCCGGCTGCCGCTTTGTCCGTTGGTTGCGTTCTGTTCTTGTCCTTGTTGTACAGCCACAGTACCTGCTCGATACCGTTGTTGCGGATCACGACATGATCGGCAGCCACGTCGCCCAACGTGACGTTGCCGCCGCCGGGCAGGCTGTCGCCGATGCGGTAACTGTGCTGACGGCCGCCACTAACGATCAGCGCGCGGCTGTTGCTCTTGGGCAACGCCAGCACCACTCCTTCAAGACCGAGATCGAGTTCGGTGGTGGCGAGATTGGCGAGCGCGGCGGCGCCGTTATCGTTGTGGTGGGCTCCGAACAACGCCAGTGTCTGTACCGCGGCCACGTCGACTGTGCGAGATGTGACCGGCGTCACATTGGCGCCGGCATCGGGTAGAGTGGCCAGCGTCGACCACTGATCCGCCGCCCACCACAGCCGCAACACCAGCGCTACCATCAGTACTGCCGCTGCCAATACCGGCAAATTGACGCTACCGGCAATGACCCGGCGCTGGCTGGTTTGAGCGTGCATCAGGCTCGGCACGGATTTTTGCAATGACGATTACAAGGGTGCCGGCAGCTTACCACAGACCCGCGCCGTTACGGGCCGCGTTGGCAATGCCCGCGCCATTCAGGCTGCGTCCAGTTAAACGCTGACAGTGCAAGCGACGTGTTTGTATAATCCCGCCCTGAACGTACGACTTGCCGGAATACGGCCAGCACCGCTCGCTTGCGGTTCAGCGCGGCATCTGATCACCAACGAGAGTTCGACTGTGATCGTGTGATTGATTAATTGATCGATTGTCTGATTGGTTAATTGGTTAATTGGTTAATTGACTGATTGATCGATGCAACCGAACGACGCTGAGCATCAAGGTACCAATGACAGTTGCCTGTTCGTCACGCCACGAAGACCAGGAGCCCCTAGGGCTTATGACAGGGGTTATGACAGCCACCCAGCAATTACTGGCCTGCCAGTTTCCAGCCTGCGCCGAAGAGATGGGCAGCGTGCGGCTGAAACTGCGCAAGGCGCTGGAACAACGCGGATTGGCGGAACCGGCTGTGAACGATCTGGTGCTGGCGGTGGGCGAGGCCTGCATGAACATCATGCAACATGCCTATGGCCAGCAGGACAAGGGCGACATCGTGCTGGAGGTGGAAATGAAGGAAGAAATGAAGCAGGTGGAAACGACGAACGCAATGCGTCTCGCCGGCAACGGCAAGCCGTCGCGCCAGTTGGTGTTCCGGCTGACGGACTTCGCCCGGCACAAGTCCAGCGCAGCGGAAATGAAGCCGCGTCCACTCGACGAGATTCGTCCCGGCGGCCTCGGCTGCCACATCATCAACCAGGTGATGGATGAAGTGGTGTTGCTGGACCGCGGCGGACAGAGCGGCAATGTGCTGGAACTGCGCAAGCGGGTGTAGCGGCGGTTGGACGAGCAGTTGGACGAGCAGTTGGATGGACGAGCGGTTGATAGAGCAGAAAAGATGTCACACAAGTCACACAGAACGTACAGGAGCGCCTGACGGCCTTTATGGAATGCAACCTCAAATCGGAAGCGGGCTTTGACCTGCTCGAACTTGCCGGCGAAGTCGATCTGCATTTTTCGCCCAAATTGCGCGAAACCGTGCTTGCTTCGCTCAAGAACGGCAAACCGTTGCTGATCGACATGGGCAAGGTCAGCTACATCGACAGCTCCGGCATCGCGTCGCTGGTGGAAGGATTCCAGGCCGCGAAAACCGCCAAGCTGCAATACGGCCTGCTCGACATCAGCAAGACCGCGATGCAGGTGCTGACGCTGACGCGCCTCGACAAGATCTTCGAGCTGTATACCAGTCTCGACCAGTTCAAACTGAAGCTCTAAGGCCCGCCAACGACATGACGCCAGACAATCCCAACGCCATCACGATACGCGATCTCGTGGTGGACTACGGCCCGCGCCGCATCCTGCACAGCGTCAACCTCGACATCCCGCTCGGCCAGATCATGGTGATCATGGGCCAAAGCGGTGCCGGCAAAAGTACGCTGCTGCGCTGCATCCTGGGCCTGAAAAAACCGTCCAGCGGCAGCATCCACATGCTGGGCACCGACATCGCCACCGCCACCCGCAAGGAAATCTACGACGTGCGCAAGCACATCGGCGTCGCCTTCCAGGGCGGCGCATTGTTCTCGTCGATGACAGTGGCGGAGAACATCCAGTTGCCGCTGCGCGAGCACACCAACCTCGACGACAAGACCATCGAGATCATGACCCGCATCAAGCTGGACATGGTCGATATGCTGCCGGCCGAACACCTGATGCCGGCCGAGTTGTCTGGCGGCATGACCAAACGCGCGGCGCTGGCGCGCGCGATCATCATGGATCCGAAACTGCTGTTCTTCGACGAACCCTCGTCCGGTCTCGATCCGAGCACCGCGGCCGAACTCGACCAGTTGATCATCACGCTGAAGAACTCGATGGGCATGACCATCGTCGTGGTGACGCACGAGCTCGACAGCATCTTCAAGATCGCCGACCACATCGCCGTGGTGCACCAGGGCAACATCCTGGAAACCGGCACGCCGCAGCAGATCACCGCCTCGACCAATCCGGAGATCCAGGGCCTGCTGAACCGCAAGCCGCGCGAAAACATCGTCGATGCCGACGCCCACCTGCGCCGCCTGACCGGAGGATTCTAGTGATCAAGTCCATCGAAAACCTCGGCGCCTGGGTGCTCGACGTGCTGGACCAGACCGGCCGCACGTCGTTGATGCTGCTGGAAGCGATCTGGGAAATCCTGCAGCCGCCGTACCGTTTTTATCCGATCGTGCGGCAGATGTACTTCATCGGCGCCCGCTCGCTGACGCTGATCATCTTCTCCGGTATCACCATCGGCATGGTGCTGGGCCTGCAGTTCTACAACATCCTGCAGCGCTTCGGCTCGGTCGATCTGCTCGGCTCCGGCGTGGCGCTCGGCGTGATCCGCGAACTCGGCCCGGTGATGACGGCATTGATGGTGGTCGGCCGCGCCGGCTCGTCGATCACCGCCGAACTCGGCATCATGCGCATCACCGAACAGGTCGATGCGCTCGAGTGCATGGCGGTGTCGCCCGACAAATTCCTGATCGCGCCCAAGGTGGTGGCCGGCATCCTGTCGGTGCCGCTGCTGACGATGGTGTTCGACTTCGTCGCGCTGTACGGCGGCTATTTCGTCGGCGTCATCATGTTCGGCGTGGCACCCGGCTCGTACATGAACGGCATGATCGACGCCATCGAGATGCCGGACGTCCGGCTCGGCCTGGTCAAATCGCTGATCTTCGGCGGCCTGGTCACCCTGATCGCCTGTTCGCGCGGTTTCTACATCCACCTGACGCGTGCCGGTTCCCAGGGTGCCGAAGGCGTCAGCTCGGCCACCACTGATGCGGTAGTGCTGTCGTCGATCGGCGTGCTGTTTGCCGACTTCCTGATCGGCGCGCTGATGAAATGATTTCTGCAAGGAGAACCCAATGAAAAAATTCAACGTGCAACTGATCACCGGCCTGTTCGTGCTGCTGGGCATTGCCACCTTCACGTACCAGGCGGTGACGCTCGGCGGCGCCAGCATCACCGAACAGAAGGGCTACACGCTGAAGGCCAAGTTCAACTCGATCTCGGGGCTGCGCGTCGGCAGCGTGGTGGAAGCGGCCGGCGTGCGCGTCGGTACCGTCAGCGGCATCAAGTTCGATCCCGACAATTACCAGGCCATGGTCACGCTGCGCATCAACGACGGCGTGCCGGTGCAGCAGGACGCCATCGCCTCCGTGCGCACGCAAGGCATCATCGGCGAGAAGTTCATCAAGCTGAGCGCTGGCGGGTTTCCTGAACTGCTGAAGGACGGCGACGAAATCACGTCGACCGAATCGGCGTTGAGCCTGGAAGAACTGGTCAGCAAATACATATTCGACAGCGGCAGCAACGACAAGAAAGACAAAGAAAAGCAATAGTACGAACGTGTCTGCGAGGGGATTTCATCCACCGACAAAGAATCCGTGCCATGAACCTGAAATCACATCTCCAAACCCTGACTCTCGTCACCCTCACCGCCGTTACTTTGGCCTTGCCAAGCCATAGCGCCCTAGGCGCGGAGGCTGGTGGCGCCCAAGGCCAGGACGAATTCTTCGACTTCGATGCCGCCAGCAAGGATTCGGGGACGCCCACGATCTCCGACCCGCTGGAAAAGCTCAACCGCGCCACGTTCGTGTTCAACGACAAGGCCTACCGCTACGTGATGAAACCGGTGGCAAAGGGCTTGCGGGTATTTCCGGAACCGGTGCGTACCGGCTTCTCCAATTTCTTCAGCAACCTCGGTGCGCCGGTATCGGCCATCAGCGCCTTGCTGCAGGGCGATCCGCGCAACGCCGGCACCGAACTCGGCCGCTTCGTGCTCAACACCACGGTTGGCCTGCTCGGTTTTCTCGATCCCGCCACCGATGCCGGTCTGGTGCAGGACGAAGAAGATCTGGGCCAGACGATGGCAAGGTGGGGCGTAGGCCATGGCTTCTACCTGGTGGTGCCGCTCTATGGCTCCAGCAGCTTGCGCGATTTCACCGGCACGCTGGCGACCGGCGCCATCAACCCGTTGTTCCAGAACCTCGACACCGGTGAAGTCATCGGCATCACCGCCGCGTCCGCCGAAGTGAGCCTGTCGCTCGACAAGGACACCTATGAAGCCTTCTACGATGGTGCTATCGACCCCTACGTGTTCTTCCGCAGCGCCTGGGTGCAGAACCGCGCCGGCAAGGTCAAGCAATGACCGCGGTTCAGCCCTGGTTGCGGGACTGACGTTATAATCCACGCCGCCACGGCCAGTCTGCGCGTGGCTCACGCCCAAGGAGCTCCCATGTCGATCCGCTTCCCGTCATTTGCCCGCACCCGCCACCTCGCGTCTGTCGGCCGCCGCCTGTTGCTCGCGTTCGCGCTGTTGCTGCCGCTGGCCGTTGCCGGTCTGGCCACTGCTGCCGATGCAGACGGCCCGGGCGCAGCCGTCAAAGTCACCGTGGAGAACATCCTCGCCATCCTGCGCAAACCCGGCTTCAAGTTCGAAACCGACCGCCCGGCCATCAGCGCCGAAGTACGCAAGGCGTTCGATGACGTGGCGATGGCGCAGAGCGTGCTGTCCACCAACTGGAAAATGCTCAATCCCGACCAGCAGACCGAATTCAAGGGCCTGATGCTGCAGACCATCGAAAGCACCTACATCGGCCGCATCAAGGCCTACACCAACGAAACAGTGCAATACCGCAAGGAAGAGGTGAAAGGCTCGCTGGCCACCGTCGATACCGCCATCGTCACCAGCTCCAAGGAAATCCCGGTCAACTACAAGCTGCGCAAGCGCTCGGACGGCTGGTTCGTCTATGACGTCGAAGTCGAGAACGTCAGCATGGTCAGCACCTACCGCGACAGCTACCGCGATATTTTTGCCAAAGAGGGCATCGCCGGCCTGCTGAAACAGATGAAAGCCAAGATCGCCGAGCTGGAAACCAAATAACGCACCAACCCCGTGCTTGCCCCTGCGGCGGCCACGGGAATTTGTGGCGGATTTCCACATTTTCACCGGTTGCCGAGCTTGCCCGGACGGCGTGTGCGCATGCTAAAATGCGCGCCGCTTTTTCCATCCCTTCCCGGTTTCACATAGCTGCAGCCCAAAGCGCACCAGACCTACCCGCCATGGCCCAAGTTTTAAGCCTGAAAGAAATCCGTTCCAGCACCACCCTCAAAGGTGAAATAGCCAAACTCGAAGACGAGCGCGCCCAACTACAGGCGCAACTTGAGCGTGCGCGCCAGTTGGAAAAGAAACTGCAGGAAGACCTGCTCGAACAGAAAAAGGATTTCGAGCACCTGGAAAAACAATTCGAGCACTTTGCCGGCATCGAAGCCGAGTACGAAGCGCTGCAGCAGGAAGTGCAGATGGAACGCCTCGAAAAACTGATCGACGGCGACAAGAAGGACAACGTCCTCAACGGCCAGCTCAAGAAGCTGCGCGACGACCTCAAGGCCGCCACCGACGAACTGAAGGAGCTCAGGCAGATGGATCCCGAGCGCCTCAAACGCCAGGCTGCCGACCTCAAGAAAAAAACCCAGCAGCAAGCCACCGACAACCAGGCGCTCAATACCGCGCTGGTCAAGGCGCGCAAGGATCTCAAGGACACCACTACCGACAAGGAAAAGTTCGAAGGCGAACTGAAAGCCAGCCGCAACGGCACCGATTTCTTCTGGCAATCGGTGGATGGCGCCTGGGTGCTGTACGAGTGCAGCATCGTGCTGAAAGATCAGCAGGTTGACGATCCCGACAAATACAAACGCATCCGCTGCCTGCACACGCTGACCGGCATGAGCGCGCTGTCGAACGGCAAGGACGACAACGACAAGGCCCTCTGGCTCGGCACGTTGGAAATCCCCGACGATGTCACCGTCGAAGCCGGCAAGCGCCTGCTCAGCATCGCCGCCGAACTGGAAGACGACGGCAGCGACAAGTAAGCCGCTTTCCGAGCGCAGCCTTCCCTCCCACCGAACCCCGCCCGCCGTTCGCCGCGCAGGCCGGGTCAGCGCCGCATGAATGGGCTATCATTGCCCGATACCGCTGATCCTGCTGGCAATCCCCGCTCATGCTCCTCGAAATGATCAGTACCGGCGAAGAAGTGTTGTCGGGACAGATAGTCGATACCAATGCCGCCTGGTTCGCCGACAGCATGATGAATCTCGGCATCGAGCTGCAACGGCGCAGCACCGTCGGCGACCGCATGGACGATCTGGTCGCAGTGTTTGGCGAACGCAGCCGCGCAGCCGATCTGATCCTCGTCAACGGTGGCCTCGGCCCGACCAGTGACGATCTCAGCGCCGCCGCCGCCGCGCGCGCCGCCGGCGTCGAACTGGTCGAACATCAAGGCTGGCGCACCCATCTCGATCAATGGTTCCGCAAACGCGGCCGCCCGATGGTGGCGAGCAATCTCAAGCAATGCCTGATCCCGTGCGGCGCCGTGTTGATCGACAACCCGTCCGGGTCCGCGCCGGGTTTCCGGCTCAAGCTCAACCGCGCCTGGCTGTTCTTCACACCCGGCGTGCCGGCGGAATTCAAGCCGATGGTGAACGAGCAGTTCGTACCCTTCATGCAGCAGGAGTTCCGGCAAGACACCGCGACCCGCTTGCGCAAGCTGCTCACCTTCGGTCATGGCGAATCGCTGCTGGCGGAGCGCATCGATACGGTGCCAGTGCCTGCCGGCATCACGCTCGGTTACCGGCCGTCGCCGCCGCATGTCGAAATCAAGGTCTTCGCGCGCGGCGAAACCGCAATCGGCACGCTGGACGCTTATGTCGCCAGCCTGCAACGGCTGCTCGGCGATGCCGTCGTCTCCACCCGTTTTGCTTCGTTGACGGAGGAAGTCCATCACCTGCTGCTCGGCGGCAAGACGACGCTGGCCTTGGCCGAATCGTGCAGCGGCGGCATGCTGGCCAGCCAGCTGGTCGATTTCGCCGGTAGCTCGACCTACTTGCAGCACTCGGTGGTGGCCTATGCCAACGAAGCCAAGACGGCGTTATTGGGAGTTCCGGCTGCAACATTGCAAGCCCATGGCGCTGTCTCGCCCGAAACTGCACTGGCGATGGCAAGAGGCGCCAGAAACCGGCTCGACAGCGACTACGCGCTGGCCATCACCGGCATCGCCGGGCCTGACGGCGGCAGCGACGACAAGCCGGTCGGCACCGTTGCCGTCGCCTTGTGCGATCGCCTGCAAAGCTGGGTACAGGTGCTGCAGTTGTCGCAACGTTCGCGCAACCTGGTCCGTACGATGAGCTGTGCCGTGGCGCTCGACATGCTGCGGCGCAGGCTGCTCGGCAGCGAACCGGTGGTGACCTACTCGTTCCTGCCGGCCCGGCTCTCGTATCGCGAGGCCAACGGCTGACATGACTTTTTCGATACGCTGGAAGCTGATCGTTTCCATCATCCTGCCGCTGCTGATCATTGCCGGAGTGGTGATGGGCTTCACGTTGCGCCGCGTTTACGATTCCGCCATCCGGACGATGCAGGACCAGCACCTGCGCGAGATCAGCCTGCTTGCCACCGGCATCGACAACGAACTCGACGCCGTGCGCGGCTCGGTCGAGGATTCGGCCCGTTTCCTTGCACTGCGGCCCACGCTCAACGGCGAAGCCGTGTTCAACCTGCTGAAGGACACCATGCGCCGCGACCCGGTGATCTACGGCGCCGCGTTTGCGTTCGAGCCGTTCGCGTGGCGCAACGATCTGCGTCTGTTCGCTCCCTACGTGTTCGACAAGGACATGAAACAGCTCGATCTCAGCACCGTACTCGGTGAATACCCCTCCGGCCGCGTCGATTGGTACCAACGCGTCAAGACCGGCGGCCAACCAGTGTGGACCGAACCGTACCTCGACAGCGTCAACCGCAGCATGCCCATCGTCACCTACGCGGTGCCGATTCGCGCCGGCGGCACTTTTATCGGCGTTGCCACGCTGGACCTGCGGCTCGACCTGTTGAACCAGCGGCTCGCTGCGCGCATGACGCCGTCGCGTTACCTGTTGATGACCCCGAGCGGTCGCTTCCTCGCCCACTACGACAGCAGCATGATCCTGAATTCCGGCCTGAGCGATATGACGGCAGCGGTGGTGAATCCGCAATTCCAGCTCATCACCAATCACATCATGGCCGGCGACACCGGCATGGGCGTCATCGACAACCTTTATCTCGACGGCGGCATCGAGCCCGGCAATTTGTGGATCAGCTACACATCCATTCTTGCGTCGAACTGGCGGCTGGCAACCATCGCCTCCGAAAGCGACCTGATCGAGCCGGTGCGCGCCCAGATCGAAATCGCGCTGCTGGGCTTGAGCCTCACCGTGCTGGCGATCTTCATCCTGGTATGGGTGATGAGCACGCGTCTGACGCGCCCGATCAAGACACTGGAAGCCGCGGTGTCGGAAGTGGCGCAGGGCCATCTCGACACCCACATCGAGAACATCCGCTCCACCGACGAACTGGGCCGTCTCAGTCTCGGCTTCAACCGCATGTTGAAAAACCTGAAGAAGCAGATCGAGCTGCAAAGCCAGCAGGAAACCGCGCAGAAGCTGGTCGAGCGCGAACTGCAGATGGCGCGCGAAACGCAGAAATCGTTGCTGCCCACCGACTTCCCGCCGTTTCCGACCCGCAAGGAATTCGAACTGCACGCAGTCAACCAGGCCGCCTACCACGTGGCGGGCGACTTCTTCGATTTCTTCCTGGTCAATCCGCAGACGCTGATCTTCGTGATCGCCGACGTCAGCGGCAAGGGCATGTCGGCGGCGCTGGTGATGGCGGTGACGCGCACCATCGTGCGCGACCTGGCGCAAAGCGGTCGCCCGCCCGGCGAAATCCTGCGCGAAACCAATGACCGCCTGCGCGACGGCCAGCGCGCCGGTGCCTTCGTCACGTTGTTTCTCGGCAGTTACGACATCGCCACCGGCAAAGTGACCTATGCCAACGGCGGCCACCTGCCGCCCTATCTGATCAGCCAGGGCGGCAAGGTTGGCAATGTCGGCGACGCCACCGGCACCATTGTCGGCATGCTCGAAGGCATGGACTACCGCACCGCCGAATTCACGCTGAATCCCGGCGACACGCTGCTGCTGTACACCGATGGTTTTCCCGAAGCGCGTTCGCCCGCCGGCGAGTTCTACGGCATTCCGCGCATCAAGGCGTTCCTGCAAAAGCATGCAAAGGACAATTGTCTCGAGTTGTGCGAGGCCGCCATTGCCGAAATCGCCAACTATCAGAATCACAACCTGTCGGACGACATCACGCTGCTCGCGCTCAAACGCTCGGCGAACAGCGGTGGTTTTCTGGCGGGGCTGCTGCGACCCGGAACGTGAGCCCGCCTGCTTACCGCGCACTGCATGTAAGGATCGCGTAATGCTCCGGGAATCCTGCCTGACTTGGCTCGCTCGAGGCCTGATTTCGCGGTGGATATTTGCACTCTCGGTCGTAGTGGCATAGGCTTCCGCCGCTGTCCGATCAGGGCGCCGTGCAACCGCGCCGGCAGCTCAGGCCCCAGGCCACGGGCGCAACAATTACAAGGCTAGCTGAGACCCCTATGCTCGATGAATCCCAGTTGTTGAAGGATGAAGCACAGTACTGTTCGTTCGGCGATACCGTGCATTACGCCGATCCGCCGAAAATTTTCACCGGCTGCGAAGGCAGCTACCTGTACGACGCCCAGGGCACTCAGTTTCTCGATCTGCAGATGTGGTATTCGGCCGTCAATTTCGGCTACCGCAACGAGCGGCTCAACAATGTGGTCAAGCAGCAACTGGACACGCTGCCGCAAGTCGCCAGCCAGTACCTGCATCCGAGCAAGATCGAACTCGCCAAAATCATCGCGCAGGATGCCGAGCGCAAGTTCGGCATGCAGGGGCGCGTGCACTTCAACGTCGGCGGCTCGCAATCGATCGAGGATTCGCTGAAGCTGGTGCGCAATGCCTGCAACGGCAAGAGCCTGATGTTTGCCTTCGAAGGCGGCTACCACGGCCGCACGCTCGGCGCCTCGGCGATCACGTCAAGCTATCGCTATCGCCGCCGCTACGGCCATTTCGGCGACCGCGCGCTGTTCGTGCCGTTTCCTTATCCGTTCCGCCGCCCCAAACACATGACGGCCGAAGAATACGGCGAGTGGTGCGTCAACAATTTCGCCCGCATGTTCGAGACCGAATACAACGGCGTGTGGGATCCGAAAGCCAATCAATCCGAATACGCCGCGTTCTACATCGAACCGATCCAGGGCACCGGCGGCTACGTGGTACCGCCGAAGAATTTCTTCCCCGGGTTGAAAAAAGTGCTGGACCAATACGGCATCCTGCTGGTGGTCGACGAAATCCAGATGGGTTTCTACCGCACCGGCAAGCTGTGGTCGATCGAACACTTCGGCATCAAACCCGACGTGCTGGTGTTCGCGAAGGCACTGACCAACGGTCTCAATCCACTGGCGGGATTGTGGGCACGCGAAGAGCTGATCAACCCGACCATTTTCCCGCCCGGCTCCACGCATTCGACGTTCGCGTCCAATCCGATCGGCACCGCGCTCGGCCTCGAAGTGATGAAGATGACGCGCGAGACAGATTACGAAACGATGGTGATGAAAAAAGGCGAACACTTCCTCGCCGGGCTCAAGGACCTGCAGAAACGCCACAAGGAAATCGGCGATGTCGATGGCTTGGGGCTGGCGTTGCGTGCCGAAATCTGCACCGACGACGGCTTCACGCCCAACCGTGCGTTGCTGGATCGCATGATGAACCTCGGCCTGCAAGCGGCGCTCGACTGGAAAGGCAAGAAGATGGGACTCGTGCTCGATGTCGGCGGGTATTACAAAAACGTGATCACCTTCGCTCCGTCGTTGCACATCAGCGGCGAAGAGATCGATCAGGGCATCGCCCTGCTCGACCAGTTGTTGACGCTCGCCAAGTCCGGTAAATAGCGCTTGGCGACCGGCACCGACGGGGTGGTGGCGCCTGGCCGCGACCGGACCCCTATGCCCCTTGCCAATCGTTTTGCGAACCAATTGGAGCCCGCTGCGCTGATCGACGCCTTCCTGGCGCATCCGCCGCAGGATTTCACGGCCTGGCAGACGCAGGGCGGCATCCTGGCCTTCGCCGCCGACTTCTACCTGCTCACCACGCTCGACGACGCACTGCGTCGCCGCATCGACGCGCTGCCGGGACGCTGGTGGCGTCGCTTGCTCAGTCCGCGTACCTGCTTCATCGGCACCACGGTATCGGAATATTGCCTGCTACCGCCGGCCACGCCACCGGCGGGAATCATCGCGGACATCAAGCAACAGCTGGCTCCGCGTTATCCGTTCCTGATCATCAAGGATCTGCCGCAACAGTCGCCGTTGCTGACGCAGGCAGACAACGTGCGGGCTGCTGCGCTGATGGGCGCTGCCCGCGCCGCCGGCTTCGTCATCGTCGATGGCCAGGCGCTGGCCTATGTGCCGATCGATTTCGCCAGCATCGACGACTACCTGGCACGACTGTCGAACCAGCGTCGCAAAGATCTCCGCCGCAAACTCCGGATGCAGGACCGTATCGCCGTCAGCGTGGTCCGCAGCGGCGATGCGCTGTTTGCCGACGATGCCGTCATCGACGAATACTACCGACTCTACACCGCCGTGTTCGCGCAGAGCGATACCCATTTCGACCTGCTGACCCGCCCGTTCTTCGCCTCGGTGCTGCGCGATGCGGCTGCCGGCGGCGTGGTATTTCTTTATCATTGCGACGGCGAACTGATCGGCTTCAACCTCTGCTTCATCGAAGGCGGCAACATGATCGACAAATACGTCGGCTTTCGTTATCCGGTCGCGCGCGAGCTCAATCTGTATTTCGTCAGCTGGTTCGTCAATCTCGCCTATGCGCTCGAACATGGCCTCAAGCACTACGTGGCCGGCTGGAGCGATCCCGAAGTCAAACGTGCGCTCGGCGCCAGTTTTACCTTTACCTGTCACGCGGTGCATGTCCGCAATCCCTTGCTGCGAGCCTTGCTGAAGCCGTTCGCTTCCCTGTTCGAGCGCGATGCCCACGTCATCGGCCACGCTGACGCCGGAGCCGGCGGCGATGATTGACGCGCTCCAACCGCTGGTGCTTGATTTCGACCGATCGGTCAGCAAACCGGAATCGGCCACCCGCATCGACCTGCAGCATTGGCAGGAGAGCGTGCGTTTTGGCTGCCCGCTTAAGGTCTATGAAAGATTCGTCAGGTATCTTGCCCCCCTGATGCCGGCGCGCCACGGCACCGTGTTGATGGGGAGCGGCGACTACCACCATGTCAGCCGTTTCCTGATCGAGCGCATTCGTACCGACCGACCCTTTGACGTGATCGTGCTGGACAACCACCCGGACAACATGCGGTTTCCGTTCGGCATCCACTGCGGATCGTGGGTGCGGGGCGTTGCACTGCTACCGCAAGTGCGGCACGTGCATGTGGTGGGCATCTGTTCGTCCGACATCGGCGCCCGCTCGGCGTGGAGCAATTACTGGTTGCCCCTGCTGCGCGGACGTTTGACTTATTGGTGTCTCGGCGTCGATGTGGGCTGGGCGCGGCGCGCAGGTCTCGGCAATGCCTTTCGTCGCTACGACGAACCCGATGCGCTGCTCCGTGAATTCATGGACGAACGCGATGCAGTGCCGGTCTATCTGAGCATCGACAAGGACGTGTTCGCCGAAGATGTCGTCAGGACCAACTGGGATCAAGGTCGCCTTGCCGCCGGACACGCGCTGGCGGTGATCGAGTCACTGGCCGGACGCCTGATCGGCAGCGACATCACCGGCGAGGTATCGGTGTGGCGCTACCGCACCTGGTGGAAGCGTTGGCTCAGCGCACTCGACGATCAACCGGACATCGCTCCGGATCGGCTGGCGCAATGGCAAGAACCGCAGCAGCAACTCAATCTGCGCCTGCTCGACGCGCTGGCACAGGCTACGCACAAAACCCTTGCTGCCCAAATGGAAAGACTGTAAACAGAACATGATGGCTAAAGAGAGAATCGTAGTAAGCGGTCTGGCCGTACTCACGGCGCAGGGCAACAATGTCAACCAGTTCTGGGAGGCGATGCTGTCCGCGCGCTCCGGCATCGGCGCCATCAGCCGCTTCGACGCCAGCCAATATCGCACCCGCATCGCCGCCGAACTCAAAACCGATCTCAACGAACTGCTCGGTTATTCCGTCAGCAAGTATTCGATCAACACCCAGTTTGCCCTGGCCTGTGCCGAAGAGCTGGTGCGCGATGCCGGCATCGCCGACGGTGGCGGCCTCGACAAGCAACGCATCGGCATCTGTCTCGGCACCGGCCTTGGCGGCATCTATTACGCGGAAGAAGGATTGACCCGCCTGCTGGAGCAAGGCCCTGGCCGCGTCAATCCGATGTGCGTGCCCTACGTCGATCCCAACTCGATGATCAACCAGATCGCCAGCAAGTGGGGCTTTCTCGGCCAGCAGTTCACCGTCGCCAGCGCCTGCTCGTCCGCGGCCAACGCCATGGGAGTGGCACTCGACATGATACGCAGCGGCCGCGCCGATGCCGTACTGACCGGCGGCGTCGAATGCACCGTGCAACCGCTGATGCTGGCCGGCTTCGACCGCTTGCGCGCGATGTCGCCCGGCAATGACGATCCGCAGAATGCCTGCCGCCCGTTCGCCAAGGATCGCGATGGCTTCGTGCTGGGCGAGGGCGCGGCACTGCTGTTCATCGAGAAGGAGTCGAGCGCTCGCGCCCGCGGCGCCACTGTGTACGCCGAGCTGGCCGGTTTCGGCTGCACTGGCGGCGGTTATCACGCGGTGATGCCGGTGCCGGACGGCAGCGACTCGGTACGCTGCATGCAGATTGCACTGGCCGATGCCAGCGCCACCGCCGCCGAAATCGATCTCATCAATCCCCACGGCACCGGCACCCAACTCAACGACGCCGCCGAATACAAGGCCATGCTGCAGGTATTCGGCGACCGCATCCGGGAAATTCCAATAGCCCCCACCAAGCAACTGACCGGCCATTTGCTTGGCGCCGCTGGTGCGATAGAGGCCGCTCATGTGGTTAAATCGCTGCACGAAGGGGTACTGACCCCTTTCAAGCCGATCAACTGCGAGTTTGATCTCAACATCAACTTCGGTGGACCGATACGGCAGGCGCCGCATTGCGCCCTGTCCAGCTCGTTTGGATTCGGCAACAACAATGCGTCGTTAGTGTTCCGGAAGCTGTAATGAAGATCTCGAAAGCCGAATTCATCAAGATTCTGAAGGCCAATGCAGACCGTTTCGACCGCCAGGATATCGCCGAGACGGACAAGCTGGCCGACTTGGGCGTCGATTCCATCGGCTTCGTGATGACCATCTATGCCATCGAAGAAAAGCTGAAGGTGAAGATACAGGATGCTGATCTCGCCTCGCTGACCCCCGACAGCCATGTGTCGGATTTCGTCCGGGTGCTGGCCGGTCTCGGCATCGAAATCGAACTATAAATTTTCCCAATTCTGCTTCAGCGCTTCCGGCGCGGTTCTGTGCGCATTGCGAACCGGCGCTCACATCAACTTGCCGCCGTCATGACCTCTCCCAGTATCTGCAATACCTTGGCAAATGCGGCGTCATCCAGCCAGAGGCTGTTACTGATGCAGAGCAGGGTACCCGCCAATTTGCGCGCTTCGGTACAAGCGCCGACATCAGCGGGCAGCAAATCGCGCAAGTAGTCGTAATCGGGCAACGCATACACGAACAGGCGCCCTGCTCCCAGGCCGAGCGGCACCAGCCGTCGCAATGCCGCATCGCGCAGCGCCGTTGACGGCAACAACGCCATCAGCACCGGCCACGTACCGGCCGCGCCCACGCCGGCCGCATCGTCAATGACGGTAATGCCGGCGATGTCCTGCAGCATTCTGCGGCGCGCAAGACCTTGCGTGCGCGTCTGCTCGAGAAAGGATGGCAGTCGCGGCAGTGCCCCGGCTGCGCAGTGCTGGCGCCAGCGGCCGAGCGTATGCAGCGGTATCTCGCGGCCAAAACGGTCACCCACGGCCTCGACCCAATTACCTGCGCCGGCCGCGCGACGAAATTGCGGACCGTAGAACAGCCGCAACCCGAATGGCCGGTAGAACAAGGTTGATGCGCAGTATTGCAGGCAGCGCTTGGCTTCCATCCAGGCATCGAAGTGGATGAGTTCGTCGTGGGCGGACTGCAAGCGCTGGCGCAAATGCGGATCGTTTGCGATCAAGGCCCCGCCTTCGAACAGGTTCAGGCCCTTGCCGATCGCAAAGCTGAAGAAACCGGCGTCGCCGATCAGGCCGACGGATTTGCCGTTGACCGTCGCGCCCAGGGCCTGCGCGGCGTCTTCGATCACGCAGCTGCCGTACTTCACGGCCAATTTTTGCACGGCCGCCACATCGACGACGCGCCCGCCAAGATGAGTCGGAATGACGGCAAGGATGCGGTCGCGGTAGCGCGGCGCCTCGAACACCGCCGCCAGTTGGTCATGATCGAAATCGACCGAGCCCGGCCCGGTGTCGCACAGCGCCACTTCGAGTCCGCAATGCACGATCGCCATCACGACGAGCGGGCAGGTATAGGCCGGGATTACCACCACTCGGCGAGCACTGTGCCGCTTGAGCGCATGCAAGGTGACCACCAACGCGGCCGTACCAGAGCATTCCAGCAGCGACGATGGCAGGCCGAACGTGGCAGCCAACGCATCGGAGAAGTCCGCGTCGGCAGGCCAGAGGTCCTGCCACTGTGGCGGTAATCCGGCGGTAGGAGGAACTTCCTGTCGGCTACTCATGTGCAGCCGGCTGCGAACCGGCAGAGAGCTGTTGTTCGGCCACGGCGAGACACACTATGCCGCCGAGAATCAACAGGGCTCCGAGCACTTTGGCCACGGTGATGGGCTCGTTGAAAAGCCACCACGACAGCAGCATCACGCTGATGACCTCCAGGTGGGATGCAGCGAAGGCAGGCCCGACCGCGACGCGCTTGAGCAGAGTCATCCATGTGAAGAAAGCCCCGATGTAGCCGAGTATGGCGCCATACAACCAGATATGGCTGACCACGCGCCACACCCAGTCCAGACTGAATTCCAGCGGCAGGGCCAGGGTTGCCGTGTACTTGAACGAGACCTGCGACAACGTATCGAACATCATCAGCAGGCCGAACCCGGCGAAATGGAATTTCTTCATGCGTCGGTCCCCACTACGGCGACACCCAACGCAACCAGGCCTATACCGACGATGCGCAACCGGTTCAGCCGTTCATGAAAGAACCAGCGTCCCGCCAGCATGATGGCAACGATATTGATCGAACCGAGCAACACGCCTTCGGCCAATTCGACCAGCGACAGGAAAGCAAGCCAGACGACGAACTCGACCACGAAGCAGCCGACGCCGATCAATACCCAGGGATTGCGCAACACCGCGAGCCAGTAGGCGGCACCTTCTTCGGTGCTTTCCTTGTTGGCGGCGGTCTTGA
>DATJXP010000295.1:0-5826 GCA_035500035.1 Candidatus Acidiferrum sp.
TCGAAGGCGGTCTCTATCCTGAGTTGGCCAAGCTCGGCGAAAGCATCAACGACTACGACGTCAACCTGGAGAAGAACGCCGAACTGTCGCAGGCCTATGGCGCGGAAGTGGTGAAGCAGGTCATCGCGCTCGGCATCGACAAGACGCTGGGGCTCGATCTCGCCGGCAAGACCGCGATCCCGCACGAGCAGGTGCACCAGATCCAGGATTACGTGGTGCAGTTGAAGCGCCAGTCGATACCGTACGGCCTGCATGCGTTCGGCCGCCTGCCAACGGCGGCAATGCGCAAGAGCACGGTCGATGCCATCGTCAACGTCGATCGCTCGCTGCTGCCGGACGCGAAACAGGTACTGCGCGCCGACATGGACCGGCGCATCGTCGCCTCGGCCACGCAGGAACTCGCCAGCCTGGGCAATGCGCTCAAGGGCGGCTACGTGCAAGGCGGCAGTGGCGGCGAACCGATCCGCAACCCCGACGCCTATCCCACCGGCAAGGATTTCTACGGCATCGATCCCGACAAGGTGCCGAAGAAGGCGGCATGGGCGATGGGCGTCAAGCTGGCCGACGACATGCTGGCCAAGCATCTCAAGCAACACGGCAGCTATCCGCAGAAAGTGTCGTTCGTGATCTGGGGCGACGAAACCATGCGTCACGAAGGCGTGCTGGAATCGCAGATCTTCTACCTGCTCGGCACCAGGCCGGTGTGGGATGCACGCGACAAGGTGGTCGGCGTCGAAGTGATTCCGCAATCGCAGCTCAAGCGTCCGCGCGTCGACATCGTCATCGCCAGCGCGGCCGAAGGCATGTTCAACAACGTCACCGTGCTGATGGACCAGGCCGTGCAAAAGGTGAAGGCGCTGGAAGAAACGCAGAACTTCGTGCGCGACCACTACCTCGCCACCCGTGCCAAGCTGCAACGCATGGGTTACAGCGCGGAAGACGCCGACCGCCGCGCCGGCGTGCGCATCTTCGACGAGCCGCCCGGCATCTACAACCTCAACACTTCCAACATCGCCGCCGCCAGCGGCAGCTGGGACAGCGACATCGGCATGGCCAACGATTACATCGAAAAGATGGGCCACGGTTTCGGCAACGGCTTCTGGGGCGAACCGATGCAGGAAACTTTCCGTCTGGCGCTCGACGGCGTCGAACAGGTGGTGCACTCCAGCTCCACCATGCAGTACGGCACCCTCGATAACGACGACTTCTTCATGTACATGGGCGGCCTCGCTGCGGCGGTGCGCAACGTCAGCGGCAAGAACCCGGAACTCGTCGTCACCAACACGCGCGATCCCGGCAAGCCGTCGATGGACACGCTCGACAAGTTCATGGGCAGCGAAATGCAGTCGCGCTACCTCAACCCGACGTGGATGCAGGGCATGATGAAGGAAGGCTATGCCGGTGCCCGCACGATGACGGAGTTCGTCGAATACCTGTGGGGCTGGGACGCCACCGTCAACGACGTGGTCGATGACCGCATGTGGCAGGATGTATTCGAAGTGTATGTACAGGATCGCAACAAACTCGACTTGCAGAAATTCTTCGACGAAAAATCGCCCTACGCGTTCCAGGCCATGGCGGCGCGCATGGTGGAAACCATCCGCAAGCAATACTGGAAAGCCGACGAGGCCACGCGCAAGCAACTGCTGACGGCTTATCTCGACTCGGTGCAAAAGCACGGGCTGGATTGCAGCGAAACCAGCTGCGGCAATGCGCGCCTGATGCAATACGTACTGGACGAAGGCGCCAGGCTCAAACTCGACGGCGTTGCACTGGCAGCGTTCAAGGCCGCGGTCGAAGCGGCGACGAAGACCGACATCGCCCAGCGCGCCAAGGCCATGGCCGAGTTCGCACGCAGCAACGATGCCCGCACCGCCGCCGACTTCAAGAGCAAGCAGGCACCGGCGCTCGCGGGCTATCGCATGGAGAAAGTCGAGCAGAACGCGCCGCAACAACAGAATGCAGCGGCGGCACCGGAGCAATTCTGGAGCGGCGTACTGGTGCAGGCGTTGATCCTGCTGGCACTGCTTGGCTGGTGGTATCGCCGGCGTGTCGCGGCACGCTGAAACCATGAAGCGGGCAGCGGCAATGACGTCGATGATGCCGTGGGCGGCATTGACGATGACGCTGCTGTTGGCTGGCTGCAACCGCGACGATTTCCAGTCCGTCTCCACCGGCAAGGCCGGCGCGTTCGAACCCGACGTGGCGGTCGGCGACGATCTCGTCGCCGTGGCGTGGAACGACAACCGCGACGGCAACGACGAGATTTACCTGCGGCTGTACTCGCCCGAGCTGCGCGCAATCACCACTGAGCTTCGCCTGACCCATACTCCGACTCCCTCGTACGAAGCCTCCATCGCCCTGCTCGACAATGACATCGCCATTGCCTGGTACGAGCGCTTCCCGGGCGGCCGGCTGCAAACATGGATAGGTTTGTGGGACAGGAATGGCCATCGCGCCTGGCAACACCCGCTGCCGCCTGCCCGCGCCAGCACGCGTAACCCGGTGCTGCGACGTATTGACGGCAAGCTCTTCGCCGCCTGGATCGAAGACGACAACGACGCAGCCCAGCCGTCGCGCGTCCTGGGCGCCTGGCTCGATCACGACGGCAACACCAGCCCGCTCATCCTGCTCGGCATGGCCAGTCGTACGACATGGAACCTGAATGCCGAACGCTGGCCCGATGGCCGCGCCGCGGTGGTGTTCGACGCCGTCGCTGGCACCCGCAACAGCGAACTGTGGCTGGCACTGGTGGACGATGCGCGCAGCACGTTGACCCGCCTCGGTGCCGACGACGGTTTCGATTCGAAATATCCCGATCTGGCCGTGCATGGCGACACCGCCGCCCTCACCTGGTTCGACATGAAGGACGGCAACGATGAAGTTTATCTCGCCACTTTTGCCGTAGACCACATACCTCAGGGCACGCTCGATACGTCCGCCATGCGCGTGACGCAAACAGCCGGGGAATCCATTGGCGCCTATCTCGCCTGGAGCCACGACACGCTGGGTCTGGCCTGGTGCGACAATACCTCGGGCAATCATGAAATTTTCTTTCAACGCTTCGACCCGCAAGGACGCATGCTGGCACCGGCGCGGCAAGTGACCCATACCTCCGCCGATTCGCTGATTCCATCGATCAAACCGTTGGGACGCGGCTTCGTGCTGGCCTGGAACGAAGCCGTGCTCGCCGACGGCGGTCACGACGGTGATCAAGGCAAGACCCGCTCCGAAGTCGTGTTGCAGCAAGTCGAATGAGTCAACCATGCGTCCTGCAACCAACGCCCTTGCCTGCCTCCTGCTGATGACATTCGCCACGGCGGCAATCTCGCAGGATTCGGCGCAGGACTATCACAGCCTGCTGGCCCGGCCCGGACGCCCGAGCGAAGATGCGGAGCGCGATGCCGCCAGCAAGCCGGCCGAAGTGCTGGCCTTCATGGGCATCAAACCCGGGCAGACCGTGCTCGACTTCCAGGCTGCCGGCGGTTACTTCTCGGAATTGTTGTCGTACGCGGTGGGGCCGACCGGCAAGGTTTACGCGCACAATCACAGCCGCGAAGGCGTATTGGGGCCGGAAGTGTTCGAACGACGCTACGGCAACAACCGGCTGCCGAATGTCGAACAGATTTTCGCGCGTCACCAGGATCTGCACCTGCCCAAGGCCAGCCTCGACGCGGTGCTGATGTCGATGGTCTATCACGACACCTATTACTACCGCGACGGTCTCGATTGGGGCCCGGTGGATCATGCGGCTTTCCTGGCCGAGTTGCGCAATGAACTCAAACCGGGCGGCACCATCACCGTGATCGATCATGCGGCGGCGCCGGGCAGCGATCCGTATAAATCAGCGGTTGCCACCCATCGCATCGACAAGTCCATCGTATTGCGCGACTTCACGGCAGCGGGATTCACGCTGGTGGCCGACAGCGATCTGCTACGCAACCCGCAGGACAAACCCGACGTGCAGATTTTCGAACCGTCGGTCTATCGCGAGACGGACCGGTTCATGTTGCGGTTCAGGAAGCCTTGAGAGTTTCGTACAAGCGTCAGGCGTAGAGATCGTAATCGTCGGCGTCTTCGATGGTGACAGTGACGAGATCGCCCGGCTCCAATCCTTCCGGATATTGCAGATAGACCTTGCCGTCGATCTCGGGTGCGTCGGCGATGCTGCGGGCGATGGCTTCGTCGTCGTTGACTTCGTCGACGATGACGTCCATCTGCTGACCTATCTTGTCTTGCAGCCGTGCGCTGCTGATGCGTTGCTGCACTTCCATGAAGCGTTGATAGCGTTCTTCTTTGAGCGTTTCGGGCACGTGATCCGGTAGGTCGTTGGCCCTGGCGCCATCGACCGCGGAATATTTGAAACAACCGACGCGATCGAGTTGCGCTTCCTCCAGCCAATTGAGCAGTTGCTGGAAATCATCTTCGGTTTCGCCGGGGAAGCCGACGATGAAGGTGCTGCGCAGTGTCAGTTCGGGGCAGATCGTGCGCCAGGCCTTGATGCGTTCGAGCGTGTTTTCCGCATGCGCCGGTCGCTTCATCAATTTGAGAATGCGCTGGCTGGCGTGCTGAAACGGAATGTCGAGGTACGGCAGGATGCGGCCTTCCGCCATCAGCGGAATGACGTGATCGACATGCGGATACGGATACACGTAGTGCAAACGCACCCACACGCCGAGATGCGCCAGCGCTTCGCACAGGCCCTGCATGTTGCCCTTCACCGGTTGTCCGTTCCAGAAGCCGGTGCGGTATTTGAGATCGACGCCATAGGCGCTGGTGTCCTGCGAGATCACCAATAATTCGCGCACACCGGCGTTCACCAGGCGTTCGGCTTCGCTCAGTACATCTTCCACCGGGCGGCTGACGAGATCGCCACGCAAGCTGGGAATGATGCAGAACGAACAGCGATGGTTGCAGCCTTCGGAAATTTTTAAGTAAGCGTAATGTCTTGGAGTGAGCTTGATGCCTTGCGGCGGCACCAGGTCAGTAAACGGGTTGTGGGTGTCGATGATGGGCTTCGGAATCACCTCGTGCACGGCAGTGACGACTTCCTCGTACGCATGCGGCCCGGTGACGCTGAGCACGCCCGGATGCACGCGCGTGATTTCTTCCGCGTTCTTGCCCATGCAACCGGTGACGATGACGCGGCCGTTCTCGCGCATCGCCTCGCCGATGGCGTCGAGCGATTC
The DNA here is from genome assembly GCA_035500035.1 of Candidatus Acidiferrum sp. Classification (GTDB taxonomy): domain Bacteria; phylum Pseudomonadota; class Gammaproteobacteria; order Pseudomonadales; family Pseudohongiellaceae; genus CAILUG01. The sequence goes on from DATJXP010000295.1 coordinate 5,190, forward strand.
TTTCTTGGCGCTGTCGATGAAACCGCAGGTGTTGACGACGACCACGTCGGCACCATCGTAGTTGGAGACGATGTCATAGCCTTCCAGCTTGAGCTGGGTAAGAATGCGCTCGGAATCGACCAGCGCCTTGGGGCAGCCCAGTGAAACGAAACCGACTTTTTTGCTGTTGCTGTTCATCGCTATTGTTGATCGCTGTGTTAATGATTCCCGGTCGCGCGGTACTGGCTCATGTTGGCCTCGCCAAGACCGTGCCCGAGCATGATGCAATTCTGGAGCGGGCACCGACGCAGATGCATTTTACCTTCGGCAGCGTCGTCACGATTACCAATTTGCGGATCGAATACACCGATGGAGCGCGCAAAGGTGAACGGATATTGGTCAGGCTGCCGCGTAACGACACCGGCCTCTCAACCGCGACCGGCACCGATATCTCAATCGAGCTACCACCACTCGAACCCGCCACGTTTTCCGTCTATTACCAAGCGGCATCGATGAACGGCGAAATCCTGGTCGACGACTTTTCCTTCACGATAAAGTCGCTGAATACTGAGAATCCGCACTGAAGGTACGAAGCCGGACGCGGCGAGCCAGTCACGCCAAGGAGGAGCGGGAGCGACGGATGCGTGACTGGGGAGCG
>DATJXP010000296.1:0-14246 GCA_035500035.1 Candidatus Acidiferrum sp.
GGCCAGGTCCAATGCGGTGTACTGGTTCCGCACGCATGTCGCCAAGCCGGACAAGGACGCCCTCTACGGCCTGTATTTCTACCGTTACACCAAGTCGCTCGACCTGTACTTCAACGGCGAGTACATCGGCGGCGATGAATACGAACCGGGCTGGGACACCGCGGCGTGGAATCACCCGCTGCTGGTGACAATCCAGAACGCCAACTGGCGGCAGGGCGACAACGAAGTGATGGTGCGGTTGCAAGGCAGCCGTCTCGGCGGCGTGTTTGCCGGCATCGTGTTCGGCGAGTACGACCAACTCGCCGGCTTGCGCGATGACCGCGCCTTCATGCAGGTCACGATCAACGAATGGCTGTTGAGTTTCGGCTTTCTGGTGACGGCGCTGTCGCTGCTGCTGTGGTGCCTGCGCCGCAGCGAGAGCCTGTACTGGCAGTTCGCGCTGGTTTCCAGTTGCTGGATGCTGATCACCTACCACATGGTCACCTACATGACACCATTGCCGGACCGCTGGTGGCTGCCGTTGGTGCACGTCGGCATCGATGGATGGATCTATGCGTTGAGCCTGTTCCTGGCCAGTTGGTTCGGCTTGCAAGTGCCGCGGCAATTCGCGCTTCATCGTTACCTGCTGGCGGCGGCGGCGATCTGGCATGCACTGGCGATCCTGCCGTACTGGTGGATGACGGCTTACCTGATCCATTCGGTCGGCGTGATCTTCGTCATGCGCCTGCAATACGAAGCCATACGCCGTGCCAGCGAACGCCGGGGGCAGCGTCTGCTGCTGTTGCTGATCATCACGGTTCAACTCGTCTGCTACGTCCACGACATCTACACCTTGATGCTGGCGCCGGACACCACGTGGCGCACCGCCTACCATTGGAGCCAGTTCACGTTTCCGCTGCTGCAGTTGATTTTTCTGCTGGCGCTCATTCAACGCTTCGTGTCGGCACTGACGCTGGCCGAAGGACTCAATCAACAATTGGAAACGCGCGTCACCCAGATTCGCGCCGAACTCGAGCAGGCGTATCAGCGCGCGCGCAGCGCCGAACGGCAACAGGCGGCTGAAGACGAACGCACCCGGATTTACCGCGATTTGCACGACGACGTCGGTTCCAAGCTGTTGTCCATCGCCCACGCCGGGCGCGATACCCGTTTGGGCGGGCTGGCGTCGGCGGCACTGGAGAGCCTGCGCGACGCGGTGGCGCGGGTGAACAATCCGGAAATCCGCTTCGACGAATTCCTGCGCCAGTTGAAGGAAGAAATGCAACTGCGCCTTACCAGTCTCGGCATCGTGCTGGGTTGGTGGCAGCCACCGGCGGGACTGGATTGGATGCTGAGTTCGGAGCAGAACTATCACCTCAACCGCATCTTTCGCGAACTGGTCAGCAACATCATCCGTCACGCCGGCGCCACCGAGGTAAAGTTCGACGTAATGCAGGCGGGCCAAACCTGGCGTTTCCTGCTGGCCGACAACGGCAAGGGATTGGCGCAGCAGCAACCACAGGGGGGTGGCGGTAGCAGCCTGCGGGCCCGGGCCGGGCAACTGGGGGCATCCATCGCATGGAACACGCGGCCCGAGGGCGGGGTATTGGTCGTGCTGGAGTTGTATGCCGGGCCGGGCCCCAACACCTTGTAACCGCGGGGGTTATTCAGGGGCGGCCGAATTGCATAGAATCGGCAACTGTTTTGGCTGCCGGTTTTGCCCATGCACGAATTTGACGACATCCGCCCCTATCGTGACCACGAGGTCAGCGGAGCAGTGCATGGCTTGCTGGAAGATCTCGAATTGTCGCGGGCGATGGCAAAGTTCCACTTCCCGCGCGCCTACCGCTGGTTCCCGGGGCCGGTGGCGAGGTTGGTGCAATCACGGTTGCGGCAGCAGTTGCTGAACGCCAACAGCATTCATGACGTCCAGGTCGTCATCGAGAAATATCTCGACCGCTTGATCGAAACCACTACCAATGGCCTGACCCACAGCGGACTCGACCGGCTCGACCCCAAGATGCCTTACCTCTTCATCAGCAACCATCGCGACATCACGATGGACCCGGCGCTGGTCAATTACATGCTGTATCACCAGGATTTCGACACGCTGCAGATTGCCATCGGCGACAATCTGCTGAAGCGGCCGTTCCTCACCAAATTGATGAAGTTGAACAAGAGCTTCCTGGTCAAGCGCGGCTTGCAGGGGCGCGACAAGCTGGCCGCGAGCAAGCAGTTGTCCGGTTACATCAGCCACTGCATCGCCACCGGCCAGAACGTGTGGATCGCCCAGCGCGAAGGTCGCGCCAAGGACGGACTCGATCAGACCGAATCCGCCATCATCAAGATGCTGCACATGGCCGGTCGCGACAGCGGCGCCAAACTTTCGCTTGCCACCACCATCAATGCGCTGCACGTAGTGCCGGTGGCGATCTCGTACGAGTACGATCCGTGTGACGTCGCCAAGGCCACCGAGCTGCACGCCGTTGCCACCGAGGGCAAGTTCGTCAAGGATGAAAACAGCGACGTGCAAAGCATCCTCACCGGCATGATAGGGTGGAAGGGCGCGGTTCACGTGAGCTTCGGTACGCCGTTGCAGATGGCGGAAGGCACTACTGCCGAACAAGTGGTGGAAGCCATCGACCATCAAATCATCTGCAATTACCAACTGCATGCCTCGAATCTGGCGGCGTGGTATCTGTTGCAGCCACGCCAGGAGCCGGGCGTGGTGCCGGCCGGAGTCGATCCGCAGAAGTGGTCGGTAAAACAGGCGGAGTTCCTGCAGCGCCTGCAAGCCGCGCCGGAGCAACTGCGGCCCTACCTGCTGCATATGTATGCCAATCCGGTGCAGAGCCGGCAGGCGCTGCGTCAGCAGTAATTCCGCACCGCCGGTGCGCGTGAGCGATTTCCTGCATGTTGTCCGACGCAGTCAAGCAAAGCATCCAGAGCGCCTTCTCGCAGTTGCTCAAACGCAAGCAGTTGCAGACGCGGCCGGGCCAGAAACGCATGATCGCCGAGATCGCACGGACGTTGGCCGGCGTCGAGCGCGATGAAGAAGGCCGGCGCACTGCCGCCGAACCTGGCGTGTGCGTGGTCGAGGCCGGCACCGGTACCGGCAAGACGCTGGCGTACCTGGTCTCTGCCTTGCCGGTGGCGCAGGCGCTGAACAAGAAGCTGATCGTTTCCACCGCCACCATTGCGTTGCAGGAACAGGTACTGCACAAGGACATTCCCGACCTGTTGACCAATTCCGATCTGCAGTTCAGCTACATGCTGGCCAAGGGACGCGGCCGCTACCTGTGCCTGGCCAAGCTCGACAATGCGTTGCGTGCGAACGGCAGCAGCGCGGCGATGCGCGATCTGTTCAAGGTGGAATTGCAGGATCCCGCCGATCTCGATCGCGCCTTGTACGAGCGCATGCTGGAAGTGCTGGGCAGGGGCGAATGGCAGGGCGACCGCGACGAGTGGCCACAGGCGATCGAGGACGAACAATGGCGGCCGGTCGCGGTGGAAGCCGGCCAGTGTTCGGGTTCGCGCTGTTCGTATTTCGCCAACTGCTGTTATTTCAAAAGCCGCGAAGGACTGCTGAAAGCCGACTGCATCGTCGCCAACCACGACCTGGTGCTGTCGGATCTGGCGCTCGGCGGCGGCGTCATCCTGCCTGCGCCCGGCGACAGCATCTATGTGTTCGACGAAGCCCACCAGTTGCCAGGCAAAAGCCTGTCGCATTTTTCGCATCAGTTGCGTCTCGGCGGCACTGCCAAGTGGCTGGAACAGTTTGCCGGCATCCTGACGCGGTTGCAGCAGGAAGTCGCCGCGCCGAACCGTTTTACCGGCATGGTCGAAGAGGCGGCGCAGTTGGCGCAACGCACGCGCAACCTGCTGAACGAGCGGCTGGTGATGGTGCGCGACTACGAAGGCAAGACCGAATCAGCGTCGGCCGATGGCACCACGCGCCAATATGTCTTTGCCCGCGGCGTGGTCGATGATCCGTTGCGCGAGACGTTCGATGCGTTGGCGGTGGAATTCACCGAACTGGCATCGCGGTTGGCCAGGATCAACGAACTGTTGCGTACGGCGATGGAAACCGAGGGCGCCGAGATCGAACGCCAGCAAGCCGAGCAGTGGTTTCCGTTGTTCGGCAGCGCGCAGATAAGGGTCGAAGCCGCCGCGCGTTGTTGCCTGCATTTTTCCCGTGCCGATGCCGAACACGCGGTGCCGGAAGCGCGCTGGCTCGGTTTCCGCGAATACGGCAATGAGGTGGAGATCACGGTGGCGGCCAGCCCGGTGCTGGCCGCCGGCTCGCTGCAGGAATACCTGTGGCACGAGTGCTTCGCGGCGGTGCTGACGTCGGCGACGTTGACCACGCTGGGTTCGTTCGATTTCCTGCGCAAGCGTTGCGGACTTCCCGACGGCAGCCACTACCACGCGATCCAGAGTCCGTTCAGCCACCGCGAGGCCGCGGTGTTGCAAGTACCGCGACGCGGGTTCGATCCTTCCAACGTGACAGGTCATACGCAAGCCATCACGGAGTTGTTGCCGACGTTGCTGGAAAACGAACGTGGTGCGCTGGTGCTGTTCAGTTCGCGCCGCCAGTTGCTCGATGTGCTGCAAGGCTTGCCATCCGATTTCCGCGAGTTGGTGCTGGCGCAGGATGACTATCCGAAACATGAACTGCTGCGGCTGCATCGTGCGGCGGTCGATGCCGGCGGCAACAGCGTGATCTTCGGACTCGCCAGTCTGGCCGAGGGCATCGACCTGCCGGGCGAATACTGCACGCACGTGGTCATCGCCAAGATTCCGTTTCCGGTGCCGAACGATCCGGTCGATGCCACGCTGGGCGATTGGGTCAAGCTGCAGGGTGGCAACCCGTTCCAGGAGATCAGCGTGCCGGAAGCATGCCTGCGCCTGATCCAGGCCAGTGGCCGCCTGCTGCGACAGGAGAGCGACACCGGCACCATCACCATACTCGACGAACGTTTGCTGACGCGCGGTTACGGCAAGGACATCCTTGCTTCGTTGCCGCCGTATCAGCGCAAGACATTGTAAGCGTTATTTACGGCGGATGATGCCGCGTTGCTGCAGGTAGTCCAGCACCGTGGCGACCTGTTGTTGCGGCGTCGGCCCGTTCGACAGCCGCAGTTCGGGATGTTCGGGTATTTCATAAGGCGAACTGATGCCGGTGAAATCCTTGATCTCGCCGCGTCGCGCCTTGGCATACAGTTGCTTCGGATCGCGCTGTTCGCACACGGCGAGCGGCGTGTCGATGAATATCTCGATGAAGTTCAGGTCGGCGGCCTTGTGGATGTCGCGCACCAGGTCGCGGTCGCGCCGGAACGGCGAAATGAAGCTGGCCAACACGATCATGCCGGCATCGGCGAACAGTTTGGCCACTTCGCCGACGCGGCGGATGTTTTCTTCACGATCCGCGGCGGAGAAACCCAGATTGCTGTTGAGTCCATGTCGCACGTTGTCGCCGTCGAGTACATAGGCCTTGTAGCCTTGCTCGACCAGCAGGTGTTCGAGCAGGAAGGCCAGCGTCGATTTGCCGGCACCACTGAGCCCGGTGAGCCACAGCGTGGCGCCCTGCTGGTTGAATATCTCCTGGCGCTTGCGACGTTCTACGCGACCGCTCTGCCAGACGACGTTGGTGCTTTTCTGGATGCTCATGCAGTTTGTACTTCCTTGGCGTTACAGGGGACGTATGCCGAGCACGGTGACGGGTTGCAGCGGACGTGAATCCGCATCCACCGGCACCTTGCCGATCATGTCGGCTATCTCCATGCCGAGCCGTACCTTGCCGAACACCGTATGTTTGCCGGTCAGCCAGGGAGTGTCCACCAGGTTGATGAAAAACTGTGATCCATTATGGTCGGGACCGCTGTTGGCCATGGCGACGATGCCGCGTACCGGCGCGCGTGACTGCAAATCGCTGCGATAGTGATAACCCAGTTGCTCGTAGAGTCCTTTCACGGTCGACGTGCGCAGGCTTTGATCGACTTCGGCCAGACGCACGTCCAATTGTTGTTGATTGCTGATACCCATCGACTTGTACAGCGGTGCCAGCACGCGTTGCTGGAAGTCCCGCTGGCTGCGAACACCCAGCACGGGATTTGGCACGCCGTTGCCATCGAGCACCAGCATCTTGTCGAGGCCAAGGCTGGTGGCACCGATTTCGTCCTCGAAACGGTAACCGGGATTGCCGTCACCGAGGCCGGTGGGGCTGCCGGTCTGGATCATGAAACCGTCGATGACGCGGTGAAACGACAGGCCATCGTAGAACGGGCGCTGCGCTTCGCCGCCGGTTTCGGGATCGGTGAAGGCCTTGGTGCCGGTGGCCAGCCCGAGAAAGTTGGCGACCGTTTGCGGCGCTTCCTGCGGGAACAATTCGATCACCAGGTCACCGAGACTGGTTTGCAGCAGCACGAGCGGGTTGTCGGCGGCTTCCACCGGAACCTCCACGCTGCGCTCGGCGATCGTCACCGATCGCGTCTGGGCCGGTGGAGGTGCTGCTGCTACTGTCGCAGATTGAGCTTGCTGTGGCGCTTCCGCGGCCATCGCGACTGAGCAGCACAACGGCAGCGCCAACGCGAATACGGTGTGTAGCAATTGGCGGCCGGGAGTTCGCATGGGCTCGAGTGGGATTAGCGGGCTTTTTTCAGCAGGCTCTTGACGCGCGCGACCAGTTGGATGGCCGAGTACGGTTTGAGGATGTAATCGTCGGCGCCGAGGTCGTAGGCGCGGATGATGTCGCTTTCGCTGCCCATCGCCGTCAGCATGATGACCGGCGTGGTGGCCGTTACCGCGTCCTTGCGGATGCGCTGCAACAATTCGAAGCCGTCAGGCTTGGGAATGTTGATGTCGAGGATGAATAGCGCATAGGGCTTGTCGCGCATTTTGGCGAGGAAGTCGTTGCCGTTGACGACGTGGTCGGCAGTGATGCCCTCTTTTTGCAAGCGGGTGCGGATGGCGGCGGCTTGCATGGAGTCATCTTCGGCCACCATCACCAGCTTGCCATCGACAGAAATCTTGCTGGCGGCCGGCACGGCACCGGCGGCAGCGACTTCCGCCCTGTTCGCTTCACTGCCCATCGGCACCAGCGACAGCTCGCGTTTGACGTTTTTTTGCAACAGCTTGTCGATGGTGGTGGCCAGAGCCTGGGCATCGACCGGCTTGGTGATGAATTTGTCGGCACCGAGCGCCATGCACTCGATGCGAATCAGGTCTTTCTCGATGCCCGACAGCACATACACCGGGGTCGGAAGTCCGAATTCGTATTTGATTTCGCGCAGCAGGTCGCGGCCGTCACGATCAGGCATCACCAGGTCGAGCAGGATGATCGCGAAGTTCTGCTTGATCAGCAGTTCCTGCGCCTTGACGCACGTCGAGGCATGCTGGACGTTGTATTTGCCGCCTTTCTGATCGAAACCCGCCTTGATGGACGCGGCGAAATCGGCGTCGTCATCGATGATCAGGATGTTGATGGCATCGGCAGCCGGACTCGCGCCCGGGTTGGCAGCCGTTTGTTGCAGCAGCGCAACGAGTGCCTGGACCTTCTCGTCCAACTGCCCGGCGCTGGCGGTTTCGGCGGCTTTCGCCGCTTCGGAAATTTGCGGGTAGCCAAAGGTGGCGCCCGAACCATGCAGCGAATGGGCGAGAGTCCTGAGCCTGGTTTCCGCCAGGCGGTCGCCTTGCTGGAGCTCCCTGGCAGCGGTCCGCAATTCATCAGCCTTGTCGCTGAGGGAGGCAAGGTATTTTTGCTGCAGTTCTTCGAGCATTGCACGCGTTCCCGATGGGTCTGGCTGAATTATAGCCCAATGGCTTCGCCTGGCCGGTAGCCTCGAGCTGTCGTCGCGGGACTGGATGTGATAGATGTGGCAACAAGAGAAAATGTCGCGCTTGCCCAAGCGAGGTTCCCGTCATGCCGATCTACGAATATAAATGCCTGCATTGCCATCATCAGTTCGAAAAACTGGTGAAGCTCGACGAAACGCCGAGTTGTCCGGCCTGCCAGCACAACACGCTGGAGCGCTTGTTCTCGGCGCCTGCCATCAGTACCCAGAAATCACGCAGTTACACGCACGGCATCGCGCGACGCAAGGCCAACTCCATCAAGAAGGAACAGGATCACGCCCAGCGTGAATACGAACGCAATTACATCAAGGATCACAGCTGAGCCAGCTATTTGGCATCCGGAGGTACGCATGACCCTTACGCCCGCATTGTTAGAAGAGCTGGAGCTGTTGAACATGTTCGACCTGGGCACGACCCAGCAGGGCATCAAAATCCATCACGATGCCGGTCCACGCAAGGTGGAGGCAGGCAAGCGGCTGTTCGCCAAGGGGATGATCACCCAGCCAGATGGAGGCTATCTGACGTCACTGGGCCAGCAAACGGCAGAGCATGCACAAGTACTGGTCAAACTGCTGGAGGGATGAGGGTCAGCGGGGGAGTGCTCAGGAATCGTTGCTGGCGACGCTGGCGCGGGAAACGCTGCTGATGCGCAAGACTTTGCCGACCTGCAGTGTTTCGTCTTCTTTCAAGCTGTTGAGCTTCATCAACTGGTCGGCGCTGGTGCGGTAACGATTGGCGATGCTCCACAGGGTTTCGCCTGCTTTTACCCGATGAGTCAGCTCGGATGCCGCCGACAGCTTGTGGCCGTGGCTTTTTGCGGTCTTGCCGTGCGGTTTGGCCGTGGCTTCGGTGTCGGCAACGTTGGCGGGGGCTTTGACCGGCAACAGCAGGGTCTGCCCGGCCTTGACCCGGTGCTTCTTGTGCAAGCCGTTGGCCTTGCGCAATTCAGCTATGGAAACCCCGGCATGCTCGGCGATCGTTGCCAAGGTATCGCCTTTCTGGACTGTGTACGACGGCTGGCTTGATTCCGCTGGTGCCGCAGTTTCGCTGCTTGCGGTAACCGGAACTGCCAGCTTGGCGGTGGGGCTGGTGGCGGGATTGGTGGCGGGATTGGTGGCGGGATTGGTGGCGTGAGAAGCCAGATAGTTCTCGTACAAGTGAGTGAAGACGGCAACGTGATAATGCGAGGGGTGGTGTTCGCGCGTGACGTCCAGCACGCCGGCCTTTTCCATCGACAACAGCGTGCGTTCGAGCCATTTGCGGCAACTGCCGCTGGAGGGCACCCGCATATCCACCGCCATGCCGGTCGGATGCACTGAATCGCTGGCGGCATTGACGGGCTGCTCGTCGATCGGCCTGGTGAGGCTGGTGACGGTAAGTTTTTCGCCGCAGGTGGAGTAATACTGGCTGCTGAAATGTTCGATGAACATCTTCACTTCGGGACGGGCATAAGGGTAGGAGACGCCGTGCAGCTCGACCAGATCGCTATCCTCGATCTTGACCAGGTGACCCTGGTTGACAAAAGCGGTGATCGCTTCCGGCGTTTCAAGAAAAGTGTAGCCATAACTGACCGCTTGCTGGTTCTGGCGCTCCATCGACGCGCGTGAACCCTTCAGGCTTTGGGCGGATGCCGTGGAGCCCAAAACGACCAGCGCCATCGCTGCCATTGCAAAGGTCAGTTTTTGCATGTCTTACATCCTGCCAGTCTCGTATTTCTTATTGGAAAAGGCGGCTGGAACAGCCGCCTGTGTCACTGATCTTACGCCCTTCGTGAGCTTTGTCTAGTAGTTTGTTGATTTTCTTGGAGAAGCTCGATCAGGTTACTTTTTGGGTTGTTGTATCAGCTCAATGGCGTTGCCTACCGGGTCCTTGGCCAAGCCGATCCAGGTGCCCGAATTCTGGAATTCAAACGGCTCTCTATCCATGCTGCCACCAGCGGCTTTGACGGCAGCGGCGACGGCTTTGACATCGGTCACGGTAAAAATGACGTGCGCGACGGTATCGGCAGTGGAATCGGCATCGCGATGCATGATGACGACGGGTGGCGCTTTATTGGCCTTGGCTTCGGCCGCAGTCGCGCCGAAGTTGACGAAAACTTCCGGATTGGCACCGCCACCGATGCGCTGTACTTCAAACATGCCGAATGCCTTGCTGTAGAACTGCGACAGTTTTACCGAATCGACCGCGGCTATGCGCACGGAGTTCAGGCTGATTTGCGCTTCGGCGGGGGCTGTCAGCAGGGCAAGGATGGCGGCGGTAAGGAAAAGCTGGCCTGATTTCATGACGGTGTCTCCTTTTTGGTTGTTTTGATGGTCGTGGGTGGTGAAAGTTGAACGTCGTGATCGTCACGACGAGGGAATTTGCGTGGAGTCCTGCTCCAGTTCGGACACTGCTTGTCGCCATAGATCTCCATACAGCAGTTCGCCGCAAGGAGGGCACAGCAGGTGGGTAAACTTGGCGGACGAGTGCGCCTGGATGAATGCCTCGACATTGTCCCAATAGCCTTTGTCGTCGCGGACTTTCTTGCAATGCGCACACATCGGAATCAGGCCGTGCAGGGTTTTGATCTCCGCCAGTGACTGTTCCAGTTTGGCGGTCAGTTCCTTGCTTTCCTTGTGGCGCAACTCGACTTCCTGCAGCAGTTCATGCACGGCATCCTGATAGATGGAGAGTGCGCGGAAAACCAGAACCGTCATGAATACCGGCCCCGTCATGGCCGTCAACCATGAGGACGGCTGGCGCAGGTACTCGGCCGGGTCGTAGTCGACTTTCACTATGCCGTTCACGTAGCAATAAGCCGCCACGATCATCAACAGGAAAGTGCCGGTGATGTGCAACAACTCCACCCGGCGGTTATAGAAGTGGCCGGACAGCAAGCCGCCGAGGAACATCCACCACCAGGCTGAGCCCAGCAAACCGAAGTTGAACAAGCCGGAGAGAGAAGCCGCATCCAGCATGCCCACAACCAGAAGCGCGCGGGTTTTGTATCGCAACCGGTCGCCGAGCAGGTTGATAAGGACCACCGTCAGCATGAACAACAGGTGCGTAACGTAGACCGGTTGCCAGCCCGTGAAATACGACCGCGATATGGAAATGGGAATGGCGACGGCCGCCATCAACAACATCGAGCGCCACACTCTGTCGAGGAAGAGTATGCGCAGTTCATTCCATCGCTGTTGCGTCTCCAAATCAGCAGACTTGAACAAGAATGGCATCCGGAACCTTGGGTTGATGAACGGTAGCTGGCTCGCGGGGCGTGACTAACGACGCCTTGCTTGGTGCCGGATTAGAAACTGTATTCTTGTCACATTCAACGGCTCGTGGCCAAACCGTGGGACTGTTGGAAACACCTGCCTCACTGCATAATCCGCCCGCGAATAATTCCAAGACCAGAAAAACGATGATCCATTTGCTCAGGGGGCTCACCATGATCCGTAATCTGTTGTGTACTTGCTCGATACTGGCGTTGGCGCTGTTGACGGCATGCAAGCCCGCCGGCCAGCCGGATGGTACGGCTGTATCCGCTCCGGCCTCGGCCGGTTCCGGCACTGCCAATGTCACCACCGAGCGCTTGCTCAAGGCGGACTCCGAGCCGGGTCAATGGATGACGGTTGGCGGCACTTACGAAGAACTGCACTACAGCAGGTTGAACCAGATCACGCGCGACAATGTCGGCAAACTCGGCTTGGAGTGGTTCGCCGATTACGACACCAATCTGTCGCAGCAAGGTACCCCGCTGTATGTCGATGGCGTGATCTATGTGTCCACTGCCAGGACCAAGGTCTATGCCTTCGACGCCAAAACCGGCAAGCAGCTGTGGCAGTACGACCCCAAAACGCCGGGGCAGTGGATGGTCAAGGTGTGCTGTGGCGTGGTCAACCGTGGCATCGCCGCCTATGAAGGCAAGATCTACCTCGGCACGCTCGATGGTTATCTGGTGGCGCTCGATGCCAGGACCGGGCAGGAAGTCTGGAAAAAACTGACCATCGACCAAGCCAAGCCATACTCGATCACCAGCGCGCCCCGCATCATCAAGGGCATGGTGGTGATCGGCAACTCCGGTGGCGAGTTCGGCGTGCGCGGTTACATCGGCGCCTACGACGCCAACACAGGCGAACAGAAATGGCGCTTCTACACCGTGCCGGGCAACCCTGCGGATGGTTTCGAGAACAAGGCAATGGAAATGGCCGCCAAAACCTGGGGTGGCAAGTGGTGGGAGCTCGGCGGCGGCGGCGCCGTGTGGGATGCCATCGTCTATGACACCGAACACAACCTGGTGATTTTCGGCACCGGTAACGGCAGCCCTTGGAACCAGCGCCTGCGCGATCCGACCGGCGGCGACAACCTGTTTCTGGCATCAATCGTTGCGATCGATGCCGATACTGGCGAATACAAGTGGCACTACCAGGCCACGCCGGGCGATACCTGGGACTACGACGCGATGAGTCCGATGATGCTGGTCGATCTCCAACACGACGGCCAAAAACGGCGCGTGGTAATGCAGCCGAACAAGAACGGCATGTTCTACGTGGTCGATGCCGGCACCGGCGAGTTGTTGAAGGCCGATCCATTCACCACCGTCAACTGGAACGACGGCGTCGACATCAAGACCGGTCGTCCTCGCATCAAGCCGGAAGCTCGTTATGACAACGAGCGGGCTTTCAACCTGGCTCCTGGTGTGCAAGGGGCTCACGGCTGGCATGCCAATGCCTACGATCCCGACACCGGGCTCGTCTACATTGCGACCCAGCGGGCGTATTTCGTGATGCAGGGTCAGAACAATTTCGTGCCCAATCCGGTCGGCGCCAACCTCGGCATCGACATGGGCGCGTCAGTGACGTACGGGCGCGAGCATCCCGAGGCGCCACGCGACTTTGTCGGTTTCGTGCAGGCGTGGGACCCGATTTCCGGCAAGACGGTGTGGAAGAGCGAAGAGCATCCGAACCCGACCGGTGCCGTGCTGGCAACCGCCGGTGGATTGGTTTTCAACGGCGGCGGCAACACCGATACCGAGTTCCGTGCCTATGACGCCAAGACCGGGGAAAAACTCTGGTCGATGAATCCGTACACTGGCGTAGTGGCGGCGCCGATCAGCTATGAACTCGATGGCAAGCAGTACGTTGCCGTCAGTGTCGGCATCCAGGCTACCAGTTATTTTGCGCCGAATTATTCGCGCTTGTTGGTATTCTCGCTTGATGGGAAGGCTCAGTTGCCGGAACCCGTCAGCTACACGCCACCGCCGCTGAATCCGCCGGAAGTGACCGTAAACGCGACTGAAGTTGCGAAAGGGGCACAGCACTACAACCAGTACTGTGCGATCTGTCATGGTCAGAACGGCCAGAGCCGCGGTGCCGTGTTCCCGAATTTGACCGTGACGCCGTTGCTGCATTCACAGGAGGCATTCGATCAGGTGGTGCTGGGTGGCGTGCGTGCGGAGAAGGGCATGGTGTCGTTTGCCAGTTCGCTGCAGCCGGCTGATACATCGGCACTGCGGGCGTACCTGATCTCGCGTGCAGTCGAACTGAAAAAAGCACAACCGCCGACGTCGACACCGGCGCGTCAGGCGGACGTGCACGCAGACCTTGGCGGAGGCAGCAAGAAGTAGCAAACATGCCCGTCCGGTTTTCAGGTAATGAGGTAGCGCAATGACATTCAACCGCACTGCAGTGGTAACCGGCGCCAGCCAAGGCATTGGCAAGGCCTGCGGCATCGGTTTGTTGAAGGCGGGATGGAATACCGTTTTCCTGGGGCGTCGTCTCGACAAACTGCAGCAAGCCATTGCCGAAGCGGGCAACGTGCAGGCAGGAGTGTTGGCACTGGCGTGCGATGTCAGCAAGGTCGAGCAGGTGGAAGCAGCGTTCGATGCGACCATTTCGCGTTTCGGTCGTATCGACCTGTTGTTCAATAACGCCGGCGTGAATCCGCGCCCCGGCACCATCGACCAGATTCCGCTGAACGAATGGGAGCAGACCCTCGCCACCAATCTACATGGGGCCTATCTGTGCGCTCGTGCCGCGTTTGCCCGCATGAAAGCGCAGCAGCCGCGAGGAGGCCGCATCATCAACAACGGCTCCATCGCGGCGCATACGCCACGTCCCCTTTCCGTTCCCTATGCCGTGAGCAAACATGCGATCACGGGTCTGACCAAGTGCCTTTCTCTCGATGGACGCGAGTTCGACATCGCCTGCGGACAGATCGACATCGGCAATGTCCGTACTGAACTGACTGTGCCGATGACGCAGGGCATGCGTCAAGCCAATGGCGAATTGCGTCCGGAACCGGTGTTCGAATTGTCCCATGTGGTCGAGGCGGTACTGTACATGGCCAATCTGCCACCGGAAGCGAATGTGCAGTTCATGACGGTCATGGCCACGAAGATGCCGTTCATCGGTCGGGGTTGAAGCATGGTCTGC
>DATJXP010000297.1:0-13869 GCA_035500035.1 Candidatus Acidiferrum sp.
TCGAGTAGCTTGTCGCCGCGGCTGGTCATCGGCAGGAGGGCCACGCGCAGACCGGGGTGGGCCTGCTCCAGACGGGATTTGACGTATTCGGCCTGCCACAGGGCCAGCGGACTTTCGCGGGTGGCGATACGGATCAGGGACGGCATGCAAGGGCTCGCTCGAAGGACGGGTCATTGTACCCGGCCGATCACAAACTCATAATTTTTTTGCTGAACATCTCGACGCCTATATTTACCGAAAATACCATTTTGGCGCTTTTCCAATCGCAGGAGGATTCCATGCTTGAAGTGAGCAACCTGAGCCGTTCGTACGGGGATTTTCTGGCGGTCGATGCCGTCAGCTTCTCGATCCAGTCCGGCGAGATCGTCGGCCTGCTCGGCCACAACGGCGCCGGCAAGACCACCATCATGAAAATGCTGAGCGGATTTCTGGAACCGGATCAGGGCCGGGTGACGCTCGACGGCATCGACATGGCCACCAATGCCAAGCAGGCCCAGCGCATCCTTGGTTACCTGCCGGAAAACCTGCCGGTTTATCCGGAAATGTCGGTCGCCGATTACCTCGACTACGCCGCCGACCTCAAAGGCCTCGGCGGCGAGTTCAAGACCGCGGAAATCCGCCGCGCAGTGAAGGCCACCGAACTCGAAGCCAAGTTGCTCGACTCCATCTCGACGCTGTCGCGCGGCTACAAACAGCGCGTCGGCGTGGCGCAGGCCATTCTCGGCAAGCCGCGCGTGTTGATTCTCGACGAACCGACCAACGGCCTCGACCCGACCCAGACCGATCACATGCGCGCACTGATCCGCGACATTGCGCAGAACGCCACCGTGATCCTGTCGACCCACATCATGCAGGAGGTGGATGCGCTGTGCGATCGCGTGCTGATCGTCAACGCCGGCCAGTTGGTGGTGGATGCCAAGCTGTCAAATCTCAAGCAATCGAGCCAGTTGCTGCTGAGCACCAGCCTCGGCAAACAGACATTGCAGGAAGTGCTGGCCGAGCAAGTGCCCGCCATCGGCGCGTGTACGCCGGTCGCAGGTCACGACAGCTGGCATCACTATCAATTGCAGGTGCATGAAGGCCGCGATCTCAACGACACCGCCGCCGCGCTGGTGCAGGCGATAGTGCAAACCGGCGGCAAAGTCGCCGGCGTGCAGCCGATAGTGCGCAACCTGGAAACCTTGTTCCGCGAAGTCAGCAGCGGTCACGCCGCCGCCAAGGAGATCAAACATGCAGCCTGATACCGCCAACAACGCGCTGGTGCGCCGCATCGCGGCGAAGGAAATCGGCCTGTTCTTCGCGTCGCCGGTGGCGTACCTGTTCCTCGCCAGCTTCGCTGCGGTGACGTTGTTCATCTTCTTTTGGGGCGAAGCCTTCTTTGCCCGCAACATCGCCGACGTGCGGCCGATGTTCGAGTGGATGCCGTTTCTGCTGGTGTTCTTGTGCAGCACGCTGACGATGCGGCTGTGGAGCGAAGAGCGCCGCACCGGCACGCTCGAACATGTGCTGACGCAGCCGGTGGGCTTGTGGAAGTTCGTGGTCGGCAAGTTCGTCGGCTGCCTGGCGCTGTTGCTGATCGCACTGGCAATCACGCTGCCGTTGCCGCTGACTGTCGCCATTCTCGGCAAGCTCGATCTTGGCCCGGTGATCGCTGGCTACATCGCCACCTTCATGCTCGGCGCCGCTTACTTGAGCATCGGACTTTTTGTCTCGTCCAGAGCGGACAATCAAATCGTCAGCCTGATTGCGTCGGTGGCGGTGTGCGGCGCGTTCTATTTGATCGGCACCCGCGTGATCACCGATTTCTTTGGCAACAATGCCGGCGAATGGCTGCGCCTGCTCGGCACCGGTTCGCGCTTCGATTCGATCACGCGCGGCGTCATCGATCTGCGCGACCTGTACTACTACGCCAGTTTGATCGTGTCGTTTCTGTTGCTGAACTGCTACAGCCTGGAGAAGGAACGCTGGTCGCTGAAAGGCGACAAGGGCCATCACCAGCGCTGGCAGCTGTACACCGCGCTGATGATCCTCAACGCACTGGCCGTCAACCTGTGGCTGGGCCAGATCGGCGCGCTGCGGGTTGATGCCACCGCCGGCAAGCAGTACTCGATCAGCGATGCTACGCGCAGCTACCTGGCGCAATTGCAGGAACCGCTGCTGCTGCGCGGTTATTTCAGCGCCAAGACGCATCCGCTGTTGTCGCCGTTGGTGCCACAGTTGCGCGATTTGATGCGTGAGTACGAGATCGCCGGCAAAGGTAAAGTCAAAGTCGAGTTTATCGATCCGGTCGCCAATCCGGAGCTGGAGCAGGAAGCCAACCAGCAGTACTCGATCAAGCCGGTGCCGTTCCAGGTGGCTGATCGTTACCAGAGCTCCATCGTCAGTTCGTACTTCAACGTGCTGGTGAAATACGGTGACGACTACAAGGTGCTCGGCTTCGACAACCTGATCGAAGTGAAAAACGGCGGTGCCGGTGCCGACATCGACGTGCGCCTGCGCAACCCCGAGCACGACCTGACGCAGGCGATCCGCGGCGTGCTGAACAGCTATCAAGCCGGCGGCAATCTGTTCGACACCGTGAAGGGCAATCTCACCGTCACCGGCTATGTGTCGGCCGATGACAAACTGCCCGAGCAATTGCGCACCTTCAAAGCCGCGGTGAAAACCGTCACCGACAAACTGGCGGCGACCAGCAATGGCCACCTGACGCTGAAATTTGAAGAGCCGGAAGCCAATGGCGGCGAAGTGGCGAAACGCATCGGCGACCAGTACGGCTTCAAGGCGCAGACCACCAGCCTGCTCAGCGGCGACCGCTTCTATTTTTACCTGACGCTCGGCAACGACGAGCAGCTGGTGGAAATTCCGCTCGACGACATGAGCGAAGCCAGCTTCGAGCGCAACCTGAAAGCCGGCATCAAACGATTCGCCAAGGGCTTCACCAAGACGGTGGCCATCGTCACCTCGAATGCCAGCGACAATCCGTACGGCGCGCCGCATGCGCAGTTCCAGCGCGTCAAGACCGCGCTCGGCACCAACCTCAACGTCAAGGACGAAGACCTCGCCAGCGGGCACGTCAGCGGCGACACCGACCTGCTGCTGTTGCTGGCGCCGGAAATGCTCGATGAAAAATCGCTGTTCGCAGTCGATCAATACCTGATGCAGGGCGGCACCGTGATCGCGGCAACGTCGCCGTTCAAGGCCGACATCAGCAGCGGCTCGCTGACGGTATCGCCGGTGCAGAGCGGGCTTGAAGACTGGCTGGCGCACAACGGCATCACGCTCGACAAGAAGCTGGTGCTGGATCCGAAGAACGCCGCGTTCCCGGTGCCGGTGAACCGCAACCTCGGCGGCTTCACCGTGCAGGAGTGGAAGATGCTGGATTACCCGTATTTCCCCGACCTGCGCGGCGATGGCTTGAACGACAAGAGCCCGATCACCGCGAACCTGCCGCAGCTGACGCTGGCGTGGAGTTCGCCGATCACGCTCGACAACGCCAAGGCCGACGGCCGCGACATCGTGCCGCTGCTGAAGAGCTCGAGCGGCAGCTGGTTGAGCGAAACGACTGACGTGCTGCCCATCATCAAGCCCGACGGTTCCAGCGGCTTCAAGCCTGTCGGTACGCAGGCGGCGCAGACGCTGGCGGTGGTCGAGAGTGGCAAGTTCACGTCGTACTTCGCCGGCAAGCAATCGCCATTGCTGAGCAAGGAGGAAGACAAACCGAAAGCTGAGGACAGCAAGGACAAGGCCGCGCCCGAACCGCCGAAGCCGACCACGGTCAGCAGCGTGATCGACAAGTCGGCCGAATCGGCGCGCTTGATGGTGATTGCATCGAACGAGTTCCTCAACGACCAGATCATCCAACTGCTCGGCACCGCGCAGCAGAACGATTACCAGAATGGCCTGCAGTTCATCGCCAACAGCGTCGATTGGGCGCTGGAAGACCAGGGCCTGCTGGCGATCCGCTCGCGCGGCAACTTCAACCGCACGCTGCCGCCGATGGAACAGGGCGCGCAGATGTTCTGGGAATACCTCAATTACTTCATGGCCGCCGCTGCGCTTGGGCTCATCGCCATCGTGCAGCGCCAGCGCAAGCGTGCGCAGTTGGCGCGTTACGCCACCTACGCCGTTGCCGAATAAGGAGTAAGCCTCATGCTCAACAAAAATATCCTGGGCGGCGTATTGGCGGTGCAACTGGTGTTGGCCGCGGCGCTGTATTTCACCAATCTGGCCTCGAGCCACAGCCAGCTGGCGACGCCGTTGGTTGCCGGCGCGAGCGAGGTGGACAAGCTCGTCGTCACCGACGGCAAGACCACGGCTACCGTCACCAAGGCTGGCGATGGCTGGCAGGCCGGCAAGCTGCCGGCCAGCGCGATCAAGGTCAGCACGTTGCTGGAAGAACTCGGCAAGCTCGGCACGCGGTTTCCGGTGGTCAGCAGCGCCGCCGGCCGCGAGCGGTTCGAAGTCGACGACAAGAAATTCCAGCGCCACCTGACGCTGTACCACGGCGACAAGACCGTGGCCGATCTGTACTTCGGCACCTCGCCCGGTTTCCGCCAGACCCACGTGCGCCGCGCCGGCGACAGCGACGTGTTCGCCGTCGCCTACAACAACAACGAACTGCAAGCGACCGACGCCGATTGGCTCGACAAGGGCTTGTTGAAAGTGGACAAATTCGACCATGTCAGCGGCGCCGACTTCGAGCTAGTGAAGGACGGCGACCACTGGAAACTGACGCCCGGCGCCAACGCCGACGCGTTGCCATTCGAGGAACCCAAAGCTGCCGCGCTCGCCACTACCATCGAAAACCTGCAAGTGCAGAAGGCGGCGGACACGGTGCCGACCGGCGAAACCCACAACCTCACTGTCGCCAACGGCAAGGACAGCTGGGTGTTCAAGTTCACCAAGGCCGGCAGCGATTACTACGTGCAGCGTTCCGATCGCGACCAAGCCTTCACAATCTCGAACTACGACTACGAACGCCTGGGGGCCGCCACGCGCGCCAGTTTGTTGCAAACGCCACCGACCCCACCGGCCGCTGCCAAACCTGTTTCGGCAGCGAAAGCTCCAATCAAGAAGAAGTAGCTAACGAGATCGGAGCTGGCCAATCGCTTGCGTAAATGGGGTCAGAGCCCATTTCTATTGTTAAGAAAATCGCGTAGCCCGTAACTGCCGGTCTTAATAATGGAAATGGGCTCTGACCCCATTTAGCCCCGATCTTAATAAAGTAAATGGGCTCTGACCCCATTTAGCGAGCGCTGCTATAATTCCCGCAACACTTTTGCAGGAAATTCCATGAGCCAGGAAGACAAACTCTGGGGCGGCCGTTTCTCCGAACCCACCGACGCCTTCGTCGAACGTTTCACCGCTTCGGTCAGCTTTGATCAACGCATGTACGCCGCCGACATCCGCGGCTCGATCGCGCACGCCACCATGCTGGCCAAGGCCGGCATCCTGACCGACGACGAAAAGCAGCAGATCATCGACGGCCTCACCGCGATCAAGAGCGAGATCGAAGCCGGCAAGTTCCAGTGGTCGGTGAAGCTGGAAGACGTGCACATGAATATCGAGAGCCGGCTGACCGACAAGATCGGCGCCACCGGCAAGAAGCTGCACACCGGTCGTTCGCGCAACGATCAAGTGGCCACCGACATCCGCCTGTACGTGCGTGACGAGATCGACGCCATCCTCGCGCTGATCCGCGCCACCCAGAAAGGCATCCTCGACGTCGCCGAGCACGAGGCCGCCACCATCATGCCCGGCTTCACGCATCTGCAGACCGCGCAACCGGTGACGTTCGGTCATCATCTGCTGGCGTGGTTCGAAATGCTCGAGCGCGATCACAGCCGCATGGTCGATTGCCGCAAGCGTTTGAACCAGTGCCCGCTCGGCGCCGCCGCGCTGGCTGGCACTACCTACCCGATCGATCGCGCGTTGACGGCGGAATTGCTCGGCTTCGACAAGCCGACCGAGAACTCGCTCGACTCCGTCAGCGACCGCGACTTCGCGATCGAGCTGTGCGCCGCGTGCAGTCTGATCATGACTCATTTGTCACGCTTCAGTGAGGAGTTGGTGCTGTGGACTTCGTCGCAGTTCGACTTCGTCGATCTGCCCGACCGTTTCTGCACCGGCTCGTCGATCATGCCGCAGAAGAAAAACCCCGACGTACCGGAACTGATCCGCGGCAAGAGCGGCCGCGTCGCCGGTCATCTCGTCAGCCTGCTGATGCTGATGAAGGGCCAGCCGCTGGCGTACAACAAGGACAACCAGGAAGACAAGGAACCGCTGTTCGACGCGCTCGACACGGTAAAAGACAGCCTGAAGGCGTACGCCGACATGGTGCCCGCCATCAAACCGAAGAAGGCGAACATGCGTCACGCCGCCGCCAAGGGTTACGCCACTGCCACCGATCTCGCCGACTACCTGGTGAAGAAAGGCATGCCGTTCCGCGACGCGCACGAAGTAGTGGGCAAAAGCGTGGCCTACGGCATCCGTCACAACAAGGATCTGAGCGAGCTGTCGCTGGCCGAACTGCAACAGTTCAGCGCCACCATCGAGAACGATGTCTATGGCGTGCTGAGCCTCGAAGGTTCCGTCAACGCGCGCAACCACATCGGTGGCACCGCGCCGAAACAGGTGAAGGCGGCGATCAAGCGGGCGCGGGCGAAGCTGGGTTAGCCTTCATGACGAAGAGCGACTCCCTGTTCGTCGTCATCTTCCGCGCCAAAATCAAACAGCTCGACGCTGAGTACACGGCGATGGCCGCTCGCATGCGCGAGCTGGCGCTGGGCGAGTTCGGCTGTGTCGATTTTCAATCGATGTCCGCAGGCGACGACGAGCTGACGCTGTCGTGGTGGGTGGATGAAGACAGCATCCGCCGCTGGCGCGCGCATCCGGAACATCAGCAAGCACAGCGGTTGGGGCGCGACAAGTGGTACGCGTCGTATTCGGTAGAAGTAGCCAGGGTGCAGCGCTCGTACCAAATGCTGGCGTGAAAAAAGTCATTGCGAACTACGCATAACGTCACACGGAGTCAGTCATGAAACGCCTTGCCCTGCTGTTGCTCGCCTGCCTGCCTTTGTTCTCCCGCGCCGCCGAAGTAATCCCCGACAAGCCACACATCTACGTCGAAGGCCATGCGTCACTCACCGCCGAACCTGACCGCATGCGTATCTCGATCGAGCTTGCCGCGGTCGATATGGATGTCGGCGTCGCCAAGGACGACATCGACGTGCGCTCGACCAAGTTGATACAGAAGCTGCTCGACCTCGGCATCGACCTGAACGACATCACCACCGCCAACGTGCGCGTGACGCCGCAGTTCCGTTTTGACAATGGCAAACAGGTACCGACCGGCATGCAGGCCAGCCGCCAGATCGACATCACGCTGGTCAACCTCGCCACCTATCCCGACCTGATGGAAGCGTTGTTCGACGTGAAGGTGGACCAGATCCTGGCTACCCAATTCCAGCTGTCCACGTCCGACTCGTTGAAGGATCAAGCGCTGGCCGCCGCACTGGCCGATGCAAAAACGCGTGCGGAAAACCTGGCGAAGTCGCAAGGCCGCAAGCTGGGTGACGTGTGGTCGATCTCGGAATTCAACACGCGTTACAGCGAACTGACCGACCTGGTGCCCAGTGCCGCCGCCGTGCAAAGCAACGGCCGCACGCTGGATGAAGTCACCATCACCGGCAGCCGTATCCGCGAGCCGTTCCAGCCCGGGCACATCACCGGCAGCGCAACGGTCTATGTGGTGTACCTGTTGAAGTAAGCGGAGCGTGCATGCCCATCATTCGCCTGTTCAGCAAACTCACGCTCGATGACGAAGTGGTACGTACCATCTTCGATCATTTCCGCAATCTGACGGTGATCGGCACGCTGTTCGCCGCCGCCACCTGGAAGCAGATGCACGTCGGCAACTTCATGGCGGGATGGTGGGACATGGCCGCATCGCTGGTGCTCGACCTCACCGGCTTCGCGCTGGCCTGGCTCAACCATGCCCACTTGCAAGTACGGTTACGCAGCCTGCAGGCTCCACGCTGGATCGAGTTTTCCTTCTACGCGTTCTATGCCTTCGGCATCGCCGAAGTGTTCCGCTACATCCGCGGCGGCTGAAACGTGCCGCGTCAATGCGGCACGAAGTTGGTCAGCACGCGGTGCTTGATGCGCCACACGCCGTTCTGCTTAACCAGCACGTCTTCGATGCGGCCCATGCCACCGATGCGCATCGCCTTGTCGGCTTCCGAATATCTCAGCGTCTGCCAATAGGCCTGGAAGTGGGCTTCGGTCGGGCTGACGAAATCGACGATGGGGTTGAGGTTGGAGTGGTAGAGATCGATCACCGGCTTGCCCGCGGCCGCAGTCGCTTCGCGCGCTTTCTGTAAACCGAGGATGATGCCGCGTAATTCTTCATGGCCGTGGTACAGCTTGCCTTCGACGTCGTACACGGCGTCTTCGGTGAACACGCTCAGGTATTTGTCCGGATCGCGCCGGTCGAGCGCGTCGATGTAGCGCATCGCCACTTCATTGATCGCGATGCGGTCGGCGGCTTGTTGCAATTCCTTGCTGTTGTCGGCGGCCAGCGCAAACGATTGAATGCCGCACAACAGCAACAACGTGATGAGTTTTCCGAAAATTTTCATGCTTTACCCCTGCTGATGGTTATCGATGGATTGATCAAAGAAACACTTTGTAGTTGGTTCTGAACACTTCCCCCAAGCGTTTGGCCATCTCTTTGCCGATAGGACGTTTGGCATTTTCCATTTCGGACAGATGGCTTTGACGGATGCCCAGACGTTTCGCAAGTTCAACCTGGGTCATTTCTTCTTTATAGCGCGAACCGCGCACCATAGCGCCTGGACGCCTTGCGTCGTCTGCAAGTATGGGAGAAACCACTTCGGCCGGTATCAGCACGTCGTCATCTTCAGCTTTACTAACCAATGCTTCCACTCGCTTGGCAACCGCAGCAGAAACCTTGAAAGTTTTCGGCCTCACGCCCGGCGCGGCCAGCGTCAAAGTCGTTGTCTCAGTACGGTGCATTTTCTCGACTCCCGACATAATAAATTTCGATTACTTCCATGTCGCTATCCCTGAATCCACTATATCTCAATTATTGGTATATCAGAAATCCTGACTGATATATCCCTTGAACATAGTAGAGAACGAAAAGATTGCCAGTTTGAAAATCAGGCTCCTGCCCGCTCCAGCGCTTCCATCGCCACCATCAGCTGCTCTTCAGTGTCGGCGAGTTGGCGTTTCAGCTCACCCTGCTCTACCAGCAACTTGGCCAGCCAGCCTTTGTTGGCGTCTTCGTACAGCGTGGGATCGGTGAGTTCTTGCTCGATCTTTGCCAGTTGCTTGTGCTGCTTGTCGAGCTGTTGCTCGAGTTTGCGCACCTTGTCCCTCAGCGGCTTGACCTGTTCGCGGTTGGCGGCGGATTGTTGACGCTGCTCCTTGCGTTCGCTGGTTTGTTTTTCGGCAACGACGTTGCGCGCTTTCGGCGCGGCATCGCCGTTGTTTTTGGCGTTGTCGAGCACCAGTTTTTCGTAGTCTTCCAGCGAGCCTTCAAAGAACTCGACCTTGCCGCCGCGGATCAGCAGGAACTGATCGACCGTGTTGTTGAGCAGGTGTCTATCGTGCGAGACGAGCACCAGCGCGCCGCCGTATTCCTGCAGCGCGCGCGTCAGTGCGTGCACCATTTCGAGGTCGAGATGGTTGGTCGGTTCGTCCATCAGCAGCAGGTTGGGTTTCTGCCACGCCACCAAGGCGAGCGCGAGACGCGATTTCTCGCCGCCGGAAAACGGCCGGATCGGCGCATCGACCTGGTCGCCCTTGAAATTGAACGAGCCAAGAAAATTGCGCAGTTCCTGCTCGGGCGCCTTGCCGTCAATGCGACGCATCAGCAGCAGCGGGCTGGCGTCTTGGTCGAGCACATCGGTCTGGTGCTGTGCGCAGTAGCCGACGCGGGTGTGATCGTTGAAATGCAGCTTGCCGCCAAGCAGCGGCTGCTGACCCACCAGTGTTTTCAGGAACGTCGATTTGCCCTGGCCGTTGGGGCCGAGCAAGCCGATGCGCGAGTTGCCGTTGATGGTGACGGAAAAATCCTTGAACAGCGGCGTGGTGTAACCGACTGCGACGTCTTCGCAAGTCAATACCACTTCCGGCAGCTTGGGCGCTTCGCGGAAGCGGAACTGGAACGGCGAATCGATGTGCGCCGGTTCGATATCGACCATGCGCTGCAATTCCTTCAAGCGGCTCTGCGCCTGCTTGGCCTTGCTGGCCTTGGCGCGGAAGCGCCGCACGAAATCCTCGATCTCGCTCTTGCGCAGTTGCTGCTTCTCGTAGGCGGCCTGCTGCTGCGACAGGCGTTCGGCTTTCTGCACTTCGTACGATGAGTAGTTGCCGCGATAAGTGATCAGCTTCTTGTTCTCGAAGCTGATGGTGTGGCCTATCACTTCATCGAGAAACTGGCGATCGTGCGAAATCAGCAGCACGGTGCCCTGATAGCGCTTGAGCCAGTCGCGCAGCCATAGCGTGGCCTCGAGATCAAGGTGGTTGGTCGGTTCGTCGAGCAGCAATAAATCCGACGGTTGCAGCAGGGCCTGCGCCAGGTTCAGGCGAATGCGCCAGCCGCCGCTGAATTCGGCCACCGTCTTGGCAAAGTCGCCGACGCTGAAGCCGAGGCCCATCAACAATTGTTCGGCCTTGTTCTGCAGGTTGTAGCCGTCGATCACGTCGAGGTCGGCATACAGATGTGCCAGCGCGTTGTCGTCGCCGCGCTGCGCGGCGAGGTCCATCGCCTGTTCCAGTTTGCGGAACACCACGTGGCCGTCGAGCACGTAGTCGACCGCGGTGCGGTCACAGGCTTCGGTCTCCTGTTTCATCTGCGCGCGCTGCAGCTGTTCCGGCATCAGCATTTCGCCGCCGTCGAGCTGCATTTCGCCCATCAGCAGCTTGAACAGCGTCGATTTGCCGCAGCCGTTGCGGCCGATGACGCCGATCTTCTGGCCCTGGTAGATGGAGATGGAAGTCTGTTCCAACAGCGGCGCGGCGCCCTGGTACAGCGTGATGTTCTGCAGCGTGATCATGGGAATGGACGAAAGCGAAGGCGGCGCATTATAGAGGCATGACTGCTAGAATTCGCCGGTCTGTTGCGAAGGAGTACCCGATGGAAACCGGCATCCCCTACCTCGACCATCTCGTGATCCCGTGGTTGACCCGGATCCTGCTGGCGCTGCTGATCTTCGTGATCGGCCGCTGGATCGCCAAGCGGCTGAGTCAGGGCATCCTCAAGGTGCTGATGAAGTCGCAGCCCGACGGCACGCTGGCCAGGTTCCTCGGCCACATCTTCTACGGTTTCCTGCTGGTGGCGGTGTCGCTGGCGGCGGTGCGCGAACTCGGGGTGGACATTTCCTCGCTGCTGGCGCTGATCGGCGCCGCCGGCCTGGCGGTCGGCCTCGCACTCAAGGACTCGCTGGCCAACTTCGCCGCCGGCGTGATGATCGTCATCTTCCGTCCGTACAAGAGCGGCGACAGCATCACCTTCAACAGCCAGAGCGGCACGGTCGATGAGATCGGCATGTTCTCGACTGCGCTGGTAACACCCGACAACCAGCGCATCATCATCCCCAATTCGACGCTGATCAGCGGCACCGTCGTCAATTCCACCGCCGAAGCGACCCGCCGCATCGACCTGATCCTGCATCTCGGGCCCGACGACCACCTGCCCACCGCCAAGCGCGTGATCGCCGACGTGCTGGCCGCCGACAGCCGCATCCTGACCAAACCGGCGCCCGCCATCGGCGTCGACAAGCTCGGCGTCAGCACGATTGAGCTGTTCGTGCGGCCATGGGTGGCAACGGTCGATTATTCCGGCGTCAAGGCCGACTTGCAGGAGCGGCTCAAGCTGGCGCTGGACGCCGTCGGCATCATGATACCGACCCGGCCACCGTCGGTGATCGTGCAGACCGCCGCCAAAAACTGAACTCCCCGCTCAAGCTTTGCCGCGCTCATGTCGTTTAACCGGGCAGGATTCTTCTGTCTATCGTAGTCATGAACGCACCTGCCTCCACACCACTGCGCAAGTACCGGCACCCGGTTTTGCTGGGCCTGAACGAAAAGGCGCTGGCCGCCGTCTACAACGCCGGCACCATCCGCGTGCTGAAAGAACAGGAATGGCTGTTCCGCGCCGGCGAAGCAGCGATGGCCGACTTCCTGATTCTCGAAGGCGTAGCGAACCTGTCCCGCAACCAGGGCGCGCGCGACACGTTGCCGTTGTTTGCGGGCGATTGTTTGCCGGCATCGCTGCTGCAACTCGACGGCAGCTACACATGGGACTGCCAGATCAACCAGCCGATGACGGTGCTGCAACTGGATGCCGGGGCGATGCTGAAGCTGGACGAACCGGTGCAGTTGATGCTGCACCGCAACCTGCTGCCGGTCATCAGCCTGTTGTTCCATCAATTGGCGCGGGCGTCGTCGCAGCGGCAATTGGCCGCCTCCGCCGACACCGAAGGCGTGCTGACACACTTGCAGGAGCGCCAGACCGTCTACACCGGCACCACGCCGCTGCAGACGATGCTGGCCAACATTCCCAAGCTGCCGCCCTACACCACCAAGCTTACCGCGCTGATGAACGACCCCAAGGCCAGCACGCGCAGCATCGTCGATATTGCGCGGCAGGATCCGTCGCTGACGGCGTCGGTGTTGAAGACGGTGAATTCGTCGTATTTCGGCCTCACCCACAAGATCAAGGATTTCCAGCACGCGGTGATGATGCTCGGCTTCACGCAGATGCAGCAGCTGCTGATCAACGTCGGCGTGCAGAGCACGATGCCGAACACGCCGGAGTTCCGCCAGTTGCAGGCGCATTCGATGATGATGTCGTCGCTGGCGTCGGAAATCAGCCTGACGCTGAAGGCCGGTTCGGCGCCGCTGCTGAGCACGGTCGGCATCCTGCACGACATCGGCAAGAGCGTGGTGCTGTTGCTGAAGCATCAACATCCGAAGCAGGAGTTCCTGCTCGGCATGCTCGATCCCGACATGGTCGGCGTGCTGCTGCTGCGCGAATGGCAGTTGCCGGACAACATCTGCGAAGTGATCCAGTACCAGAGCTGGCCGCAGTTGCTGCCGCCCGACAAGATTCCGGCCGCGCAGCGCGAGAGCGTGGCGGTGATGCACGTGGCGCATCTGTGTTTCGACCGTTTGCGCAACCTGCAGAGCGAGCTCGTCACGCCGTGCAAGGCCAAACCGTGGTTGGCCGCGCTCGGCTGCCGCGATCAGAACCTCGACGATTTCCTGCTGGGCCGGTTGATACCGGCCATCAACTCGCGCTCGCCGGCGCTGCCGCTCGTGCTGCAAGACCTGCTGCGCAAAGCTCGGCAGTCCGAGGTCGGCGCTCAGACAAAAGCGACTTCGACCCCGCCCTGAGCACGACAGACTTCGCCCAGCATCGGCTTCAACAGCTGGCCGTTGGCGGTGCAGCGCCAGTCCCGGGCCTGCGCGTCATAATCGAAATGAAATCCCCCCGACCGCGCCGCCAGCCACAGCTGGTGGATGGCGGTTTGCCGGCTGATGATGGCCACCGAACGGTTGGCGAAGCTCAGCGTCAGCATGTCGTTGCCGCTTTCGTAGTCGATGGCGGTGTCGTCAGCGTTGATGGTGGCTTCGACGGTCTCTTCGATCCGTTTCAGCGTGGACTGGTACAGAGCCAGGAATTCGGCGTCGGTCATGGGATGCTCCCTCGGGGAAACGCATTGTAGAAGTCCCGTGTTGCCGCTGCCAGCGTGCATTTTTCGCTCTGAGGTTGCACGGGCCGCGGGTATAATCGCCGCCTTGTTCAAACCGGGTAATCCTCCATGAAAGTCGTCACCG
>DATJXP010000298.1:0-2143 GCA_035500035.1 Candidatus Acidiferrum sp.
ACAGGCTTCTGAAACACGCCGTGAATACGTCCCTGTAGGCTCGTCTTCGGGGTCCCTCCCTCAGACGGTTTCAGAAACCTGTACCTGACCCTGACATGCTTCAACCATCGAGGAAAATTCATGAAGCCGGATTTGAGTCAGCAGTACATTCTCATCACTGGCGCTGGTCGCGGACTCGGCCGACACCTGGCGGAACATCTGGCGTCGTGCGGCGCGATCGTGGGCGTGTCGGACATCGATGCGGCGACTTGCACGGCGACGGAGGCGGATCTGATTTCGAAGGGGTACGACGCGCATGCTTATGTCGGTGACGTTTCCGACCGCGAGGCGTTTTTGCAGATGGCGGATAAATTCGCGCAGCAGGGTGGGCGCATTGATGTGATCGTCAACAATGCGATGCTGTTGCATTACTGCCCGGTCGATCAGGTGGAAGACAAGCGCTTGAGCACGATGCTGGATGTCGGTATCAAGGCGGTGTTCTGGTCGGCGCAGGCGTTGTTGCAGCATTACGACAAGACGCGCGGCGGTTGCATCGTCAACATGTCGTCGCCGGTGGCGCATCGCGGGTATCCGAATACGTCGGCGTACAGCGCCGTCAAGGGGGCGATCACGACGTTGACCAAAGTGCTCGGCGCCGAGCTCGGGCCCAAGGGCATCCGCGTCAACGCGGTGTCGCCGGCGTCGGTGCCGACACCGGGCGCGCTCGGGCTCAACACCAAGGAAGTCTACGAGAAGCGCGCGCAGACGATTCCGCTGCGCCGCATCGGTACCGAAGAAGACAATTCCAATGCCATCGCGTTTTTACTCAGTAAAGAAGCCAGTTTCGTCAACGGCGAAATTTTCAATGTCGATGGCGGTGCGTCGGCGGCCGGGTGAGTCGGCACGCCGCCGAACGCCACGGAGCCTGCGAAGTGGCTGGGGCAATGTTTGAAATTGCAGTGAAACTGTTTTGAAGGAGTTCGTATGAGTCACAACTTTTCGTTCTTCCGCGTCGGCGGCTTCAACCAGGTACGGCTCGCCACTGGCGCCGACTTGCAGCATCTCGACCAACTCGACCAGAAGCTGTGGGTGGCGTTGGCGTGTCCGGTGCAGGGTCTCGAGTTCGATGCGCGCACGCTGACGCTGATCGACAGCGACGGCGACGGCCGCATCCGTGCCGGCGAACTGATCGCCGCCGTGCAATGGGCCTGCCGCCTGCTGAAAGATGCGAACGAACTGGTGCGCGCACCGTCCGAGCTGGCGCTGACGGCGATCGATGACGTCAGCGACGACGGCAAGCAACTGGTGCACGCGATAAAAACCGTGCTGGTGGGCCTCGGCAAACCCGGTGCGCCGGCGATCAGCGTGGAAGAAACCGCCGCTGCGCTGCAAGCATTCCAGGCCATGCCGTTCAACGGCGACGGAGTCATTTCCGTCGATGCCGCTGCGTCCGCTGCCGATCAACAGACCATCCTCGATGCCATCGCCTGCGTCGGCAGCGTGGCCGACAGTTCCGGCAAGGACGGCATCGATGCGGCGAAGCTGGCGGAGTTCGCGCAGGCATTGAACGATTACCTGATGTGGGCCGACCAGGCGCAGGCCGACCGCGACTTGCAACCGCTGCAGGGCGATACCGCCGCCGCGGTCGCCGCGCTGAACGACGTCAAGACCAAGATCGACGATTACTTCGTGCGATGCCAACTGGCCGCGTTCGATGCCCGCGCCATTGCGGCGTTGAATCGCGAAGAGAAGGAATACTACGCGCTGGCGGCCAAGGACCTCGTCATCACCAGCGACGAAATCCGCGTATTGCCGCTGGCGCAGATCGCCGCCAATGCGCCGCTGCCGCTGGCGAACGGTCTCAATCCGGCGTGGCGCGCGGCGATGGAGGCATTCGCCGCGACGGTGGTGAAGCCGTTGCTGGGCCAGATCGGTACATTGACGGAAACGCAGTGGCAGCAAATAAAAACCACGCTGGGCCGTTTCGAGAACTGGCAGGCCGGCAAGTCCGGCATCGCGGTGGAAAAACTCGGCCTCGACCGCGTGCGCGAACTGGTGACGCAAAACGTGGCGCAGCGGCTGCAACCGTTGTTCGACCAGGAAAGTGCGCAGGCCAATACCGCCGCCGCGATTGCTTCAGTCGAGCGGTTGGCGCGTTACGTAC
>DATJXP010000299.1:0-3465 GCA_035500035.1 Candidatus Acidiferrum sp.
CTCGATCATTGCGTGAATGGCGGCCGGATCTTTGTACACGCGCGTGAAAGCGGCGCCCAGTTCGCCGGGACCACCGTTGATGTACTGGCCGGTACGAGCCACGATGTCTTCCGGAAAAGGTGCCGGGCGGATGAAAAGGAACCAGTGGAAGTAGGCATCGACGAATTCGCGCGTGACATGGGAGTAGAGATAGTGCTCAGGTGCGATGTCGAGCACGGTCAGACTCTTTACGCGTTTCGGATTGTCGAGAGTCAGCCTGCGCGCAACGCGGCCACCACGATCATGACCAGCAACGTGGTATTCATTGAAGCCCAGGCTTTGCATCACATTGGCCTGGTCCTGCGCCATCGTCCGTTTCGAATAATTGATATGGTTGTCGCCGCCGTCAGGTTTGCTGCTCCATCCATAACCGCGCAGATCGGGTGCAACGATCGTGAAATTCTTCGCCAGTTGGGTGGCAACTGCTGACCACGCCAGGTGCGAAAACGGTGCACCATGCAGCAACAAGACAGGCGGACCGCTCCCGCCGACGACTGTATGTATGGTCACGCCATTGGTGTCGATACGCTTTACTGTGAAGCCGGGAAAATATTTGGCATCGAGACCGGCATCTTCCGGGGCAGTTTGCGCCATTACAGACTGCGGCTTCAGTAAGGGCAGGGAGCCCAGCAAGGCGCCGCCGGCAATCAACAACTTGCGGCGGTCGAGGCCGTTCGTGAGGGTTGGCTTGGAATTGGAAAAGGAATTCGAGCGACTGGCCATGGTAGTGCTCCTGACTGGGATTGACAGAGACTACCGGGCCTTCGTGCATAAAAAAAAGCCTCGAAACAAAACTGCTATTCCGAGGCTTTTCAGAGGGGACTTTCAGCAATTGCTATCAAAGCCACCAGAACTACTACAAACTTCAGTAATGATGGCTTTGACAGCAACTCTCAGCAGGACCATGCTGTGTGACATCGTTGATTCAGCAAGGGTTTTTGCCGAACCGTACGGTACGGTGTGAAGAATAGAGCTCCGAATGCCCAGAGTCAAGCTCTTTTTGGGCTGTGATTCACACTTCCAGATTTTTTGTCATAACATCCGCCCTTTTGGAAAGATTCACCCATATTTCCTCCACCTGCACATGAGTAACAGATGACGTCAGAAGTATCCAAATTGAAGCCCCGCAGTGCTGACAAGCGCGAAGAAGTGCTGGATATCGCCAGCGAGAATTTCCTGAGCAAGGGTTTCGATGGCACCAGTATCAATGTCATGGCTCGTGAAGCCGGAATTTCAAAGGAGTCGATCTACCGGTATTTCGGTAGCAAGGAAGACTTGTTTATGGCCGTGGTCGAGCGAGAGCTGTCGTACTACGGCAACGGAATGCTGGAGACCACGGTCAATTATCAGGACGAGACTTTTCGTGAAGCCCTGTTGAAAGTGGCGGAAGCGACGTTACGCTTGGTATCTACTGATCGCACCTTGGCGCTGCGCCGCTTGGTATTCCAGATGTCGGCCAATGGTTCGAAAGTGGGGTCGCATTACTATGCCGCGGGGCCGGACACAGGCTACCGCAACCTGATGCAGCTCTTCGATTACTACAAGCCAAAGAGCAAATTCTCCCACGACAAGCTGAGTAAATTTTTCCCGGCGCTGGTGCTTCATCGCGCCACGTTGCAGCGTGAATGCGGTGTGCTGGACAACCAGCCGGATGCGGAGATCAGGCAGCACTGTCTGGAGGCTATTGAAGATTTTCTGCAGGCTTTTTGTCCGGAAGAAGCGGGAAAGTAAGCCCGACCGCATCGACCTACAGCGTCTTTCTCTGCTTCAACAAACCCATGACTTGCTCGATACATTCCGTGATCGACAATGCTCCCGTGTCCAGAGTCAGATCGACACTGTCGGGCTCCTCGAACGGGAACGATAGGCCGGGAACCTGGCCGGTCGCATTGTTGGCGTTGGCGGCATAGAGGCCGCTCGGATCGCGTCGCTTGCAGACATCCAGCGCAGGTTTTAAATGCACCAGCACGCAATTTTCCCTGCCAAGAATACTCAATGCTTGAGCGCGTGCCTCGGCGCTTGGTGCAGCAAAAGCCATACAACAGATCAAACCTGATTCGTTGAGAAAGCGTGCTATGTAAGCGCCACGCCGCAGATTTTCTGCGCGACCCGCAGCATCATTGCCAAGTTCCTTCGACAAGCCGCCGCGCAGACTTTTACCATCCAGCACGGTACTGACGCGGCCCATGTCGAACAACTTGCGTTCCAGCGCATGCGCAAGCGTGGATTTGCCGGCACCAGAGAGGCCAATGAACAAGATCGTCGTCGGTTGCTGACCGTAACGAACCGCGCGTTCTTCCGGCGTTACATGCCCATGCGAAATCGTGTGCGTTTTCGCGACGGGTTCGGCACCATCGATCATGCCGGCGCCAACAGTGACATTGGTCAGGCGGTCGATGACGATGAAGGCGCCAGTGGCGCGGTTGCGCTTGTAGGAGTCGAAATGCAACGGTTGGCTGAAGCCGATGTCGCACAAGGCGATTTCGTTCAGAACCAGCTGTTGTGCCGGTTGCTCTTCCAAGGTGTTGACGTCGATCTTGTGATGGATAGCCTTGATGTGCCCGTTCAATACCTTGCTGGTGTGTTTGAAATCGTACAGTCGGCCGGGAATCATCGGCTCATCGCTCATCCACACCAGCGTAGCCGTCAGTGAGTCGAGTGTAGTAGGCAAGTTGGTGCTGTGGACCAGCATGTCGCCGCGGCTGATGTCGATTTCGTCTTCCAGCGTCAAGGTGACCGCCATCGGCGTGAAAGCGGATTCCAGTTCTTCGTCGTGAGTCACGATGGATTTGATGCGGCTGGTTTTGCCCGAGGGCAGCACAGTCAGCAAGTCGCCTTTGCGAACCACGCCGGAGGCGATGGTGCCGCAGTAGCCGCGGAAGTTGAGATTCGGACGGTTGACGTACTGCACCGGGAACCTGAAATCCTCGAAATTACGGTCCGCTGCGATCTTCACGTTTTCCAGCATGTACATCAGTGTTGGCCCCTGATACCAGGGCATGTGGGTGCTGGCATTGACCACATTGTCGCCGTTTAGTGCGGAAATCGGGATAAATGTCGGCTCGGCAGAAGTCAGTTCGTGGCTGAATTGCAAATAATCGGCGCGAATTTTCTCGTACACCGATGCGTCATGGTTCATCAGATCCATCTTGTTGATGGCGACGATCAGGTGTTTGATGCCGAGCAGCGAGGCGATAAAGGTATGACGGCGGGTCTGCGTCATCACGCCGTGTCTCGCATCGATCAGGATGATCGCCAACTCGCAGTTCGACGCGCCGGTGGCCATGTTGCGCGTGTATTGTTCGTGGCCGGGCGTGTCGGCAATGATGAATTTGCGCTTGGCGGTCGAGAAATAGCGATAGGCCACGTCGATAGTGATGCCTTGTTCGCGCTCGGCCTGCAGTCCATCGGTAAGCAGGGCGAGAT
>DATJXP010000300.1:0-6025 GCA_035500035.1 Candidatus Acidiferrum sp.
AGTAAATGGGCTCTGACCCCATTTACGCCTTTTATCCGCGCTGCAACAAAGTCCGCAACTCGATCACGGTCGCATTCGCCCGCGAAATGTAGTTGGCCAACACCAACGAATGATTGGCGAAGAAGCCGTAGCTGGAACCATTCAACACTATCGGGCTTTCCAGCGGCGCCTGTGCCTCTTCCAACTCGCGAATTACCTGCTGCAAACTGACCCGGGCATTCTTTTTATCGAGTACGGAACCGAAGTCGTTCTCGATGGCGTGCAGGAAGATCACCAGCGCGAACACGCTGCCGCGCGACTCGTAAAACACGTCGTCCACCAGATACCACGGCGTCCGCACCACGTTCTGGTTGGCGCCTTGGCGTGCGCCGACTGCGTTGGCGTCGTTGCCAAGATCGGTGTTGATGCGCAATTGGCCGACGCTGGCCGACAAGCGCTGCGACAAACTGCCAAGGCGCGATTCGACGATGCCGAGGTAATCCGCCAGGTTGTCGGCACGCGCGAAAAATTGCGCATCGTCCTTGGCTCCGTCCTGCAGACGGCTGCGATAGCGGGTCAGATAACGCATCGCTTCGGTGTATTGGCTGACGCTGGACGGGACGATCCAGCGATCATTGGTAAACGACAACAGCGGCTCGGCTTCGGCCAGATCCTTGTCTTCCATCGATTGCGTCAGCGAACGCGAAAATCCGTTGCGCAGCGCCCGCGCCAGATCGCGGCACTGCACCAAGGCGCCGAATTCCCAATTGGGCATGTTGTCCATGAAAATGCCGGGCGGCAGGATGGCGTTGGAAAGATAACCGCCACGCTTGTGCAGGATGTGATCGACCACCTGGATCAACGCATCGGTGGTCAGCGTGCCCACCACCACTTTCTCGCCACGCGCGGCGGCATCCTTGCTGGTTTTGGCGACGCTGTCGTACAGCGGCACTTCCTTGTCCCACCACCACATCAGCGCCAGATTGATCACCACCAGCAGTGCAACTACAGCGCTGATGGCACGGCCCCACTTCAGGCGTGGCAACGCAAAACGCGAAGTTTTCACTTCCTGGTAGCCGGGGAGTTCCTGGTTGTCGCTCATGGGCGTATCCCTGTTGACCGGGTTGCGATCATTCTAGTGCCAATCGACTGTGGGGTGTCCTGTCCTGGCGCAATTCGCTGCTAGAATCGCCCCCGTTTACCGCCAAGTAAGGACTCCCCATGAAAACAACAAGACTGCTCGCCCTGTCGTTGCTCGCCCTCGCTCCCGCCTCGCTGCTGTCGGCCGCGACGCCAACTGGCGAAGAGACCTTCAACACCATCTGCACCGCGTGCCACAAACCGGAAGTCACCGAGAAGATTCCGTCGGTGGGCATGCTGCGCAAGCTCAACGCCAATGCCATTCTGCGCGCGTTGACCGACGGTGCCATGCGCATCCAGGGCAACAGCCTCAGTGGCGACCAGCGCGTCGCGGTGGCGGAATACTTGAGCGGCGGCAAAGTGATCGATCAGCCGGTCAGCTTCACCACCGGCATGTGCGACAAACTGCCCGCGTTGACCAAACCTGCCGCCAACGCCGTGTGGAGCGGCTGGGGCCTCGACGAAAAGAACAGCCGCTACCAGGGCAACACCGGCGGCATCAACGCCACCAACGTCAACAAGCTGAAATTGAAGTGGGCATTCGGCGTGCCTGACGTCGTCTCGCATCGCGCCCAACCGGCGGTGTACGGCGATCGCCTGTTCATGGGCAGCCAGAACGGCGTGATGTTCGCGCTCAACTCGAAAACCGGTTGCACCTACTGGAGCTACAAGGCCGAAGCCAGCATCCGCACCGCCACGTCGGTGGCCGACATCACGGTGGCCGGCAAGAAACACACCGCCGTGCTGTTCAACGATCTGAAGTCGTTCGTCTATGCGCTCGACGCCGAAACCGGCGCACTACTGTGGAAGGTGCATGCCGACGAGCATCCGGCGGCGATGGGCACCGGCGCGCTGAAGTACTACAAGGGCCGCATCTATGTGCCGACCTCGGGCCTGGGCGAAGAAGCCGCCGCCAACGGCAACTCGCCGTACGTGTGCTGCAGCTTCCGCGGTTCAGTCACCGCGCTCGATGCCAACACCGGCAAGCAGGTGTGGAAAACCTACACGCTGCCGGAGCCGCAACTGATCCGCACGCTGGAAAACGGCAAGGAATTGCGTGGCCCCGCCGGCGGCTCGGTGTGGAATTCGCCCACGGTCGATGTCAAACGCAACCTGCTCTACTTTGCCACCGGCAACGCCTACGTCGAACCGAAAGTATCGACCACCAACGCGATCATGGCGGTGGAGCTCGACACCGGCAAACTGAAATGGGTCAACCAGGTGCTGGAAGGCGACATCTGGAGCGGCGGCTGCGAGCCTGGCCTCGGCGGCAAGCCCGACAATCCGGGCTGCGCCAATCCGGTCGGCCCCGACTTCGACTTCTCCGCCTCGCCGGTGCTGACCACCGTCGGCGGCAAGGACTACATCGTCGCCACGCAGAAATCCGGTCTCGGTTATGCGTTCGATCCCGATGCCAACGGTAAACAACTGTGGAGCTACCGCTGGGGCGAAGGCTCGGCTGCCGGTGGCGTTTACGGCACCGCCACTGATGGCGAGCGCGCGTACTTCGCGGTAGCCAGCAACCGCACCAAGGCACCGGGCGGCATTCATGGCGTCGATATCAAGACCGGCCAGCGCGTGTGGTTCACGCCGCCGGCCGATCTGCTGTGCAAGGCGGGCCCAACCTGCTCGCCGGTACAAGCCGCCGCGGTCACCGCGATTCCCGGCGTCGTATTTTCCGGTTCGTGGGACGGCGGTCTGCGCGCGTACGACAGCAAGACCGGCAAGACGTTGTGGACCTTCGACACCAATCCCGTGTTCGCCACCGTCAACGGCGTCAAGGCCAGCGGCGGCGCCATCGACGGCCCCGGACCCATCATCGTCGGCGGCATGCTTTATGTAGTCGCCGGCAACGGCGGTCCGTTCGGCAATCCCGGCAACGTGTTGCTGGCGTTCGCGCTGGAGTGATGCAGATGCGCAAACTTCTGCTGCTCGCCTTGTTCATCGCCGCCGTGCCGTTGCAGGCGGCCGACAACACAGCGCCGGCGTTCGACGTCAAGAAAGCGATAGGCCTTTTCAAAGGCACGGCGCTCAACGGCCCCGGCCTGCAGCCGGTGGAGACGACGTTCTACGTCGGCCGCGAAGGCGAACTGCTGGGCGGTTACGTGTTGAGCGGGCCCGATCACACGTTTCGCGGCCATTTGTCCAACGCGCAATTCGACGGCCCGCGCCAACTGACGATGGAATGGACCGACAAGGACGGCGAAGGCAGCGTGGACTTCGAATTTTCCGCCGACTACAAAAGCTTCACCGGCGAGTGGTCCGACAACAACGGCGGCCACGGGCCGTGGAGCGGCAAGAAGCAATAGCCCGCAAGTAAGGAGGAACGCCGATGCGCCTGGAAAAAGAAATTCGGTTCATGCTCAAACGTGTGGCTATCTTCGCGATCATGACGCCATTGGTTTCTTGCGCCAGTTCACTGCCAACAGAACGTCGTGACTATATTTTGTCGCGTCCCCATGGCTGGGTAGACCTGACGGTGAATGATCAGTCCATACCTGACGTGAACAAATCGGACAAAGATACTGAAAAAACCAAACCCTATTCCTGCTCAGTCTCTGTCAGCGTGAATAGCGAATCGTTCCTCAATCTTTCTGTCTATCCCGATGGCGACAAGCCTCTCTATACCGTATCGAGCGGATTCCGGTTCCCGGTTCCAGTTGGAGCCCACGCGTTGCGGGTTCAGTACACCAACTGTCGTGCAGACGAATCAGGCAACAGGAAGAAAGTTGAAACCGTCCTCCCCGTTGCTATTCATCAGGACATGGTCACGAGCATCAGTTTTGCCAACGAGGAATTCGTCAATGGCGGTGAGAAGCCAAACCCCGAAATCACGCTGGAAAAACTGGCCGACATGCTGAAGGAGAAACGCTGACATGCGCCTGATCGGCATGCTCGATTCACCCTACGTACGCCGCGTGGCGATCTGCCTCGATGCGCTGAGCGTCGAGTTCACGCATGAGTCGGTGTCGGTGTTCAACCACTTCGATCACTTCCGCACCATCAACCCCGTGGTAAAGGCGCCGAGCTTCGTCTGCGACGACGGCACCGTACTGATGGATTCGTCGCTGATCCTGCAATATGCCGAAGCGGCACTCAGCGACGACCGCACGCTGTGGAGCGGCGAAACGATCCAACTGGAACATCAGTATCGCGCCGTGGGTTTGGCGCTGGCCGCCTGTGAAAAGTCGGCGCAGGCGATCTACGAAACCAATCTGCGCCCCAGCGAGAAGCAGCATCAGCCGTGGCTGGCGCGCGTGCATGGGCAGTTGCTGGCGGCGTATGCCGGGCTCGAACAGGAATTGCAGCAACGGCCTCAGCTGTTCAACGGCGCACTGAATCACGCCAGCATCGCTGC
The DNA here is from genome assembly GCA_035500035.1 of Candidatus Acidiferrum sp. GTDB lineage: Bacteria > Pseudomonadota > Gammaproteobacteria > Pseudomonadales > Pseudohongiellaceae > CAILUG01. The sequence goes on from DATJXP010000300.1 coordinate 4,478, forward strand.
CGCCATCGCCTGGCAATTCACGCAATCGGTATTGGCGCCTGTGGTAAAAGCCTCGGCGCATCCAGGACTGGTTGCGTTGTCGGCGCGGCTCGAACAGCATCCGGCGTTTCTGCGTTGGCCGCCGACCGGGCCGGGCGTGCAAGCCCGATAATCAGTGCCAGGCGAAACCGGCCACCTTGTGATTCATCAATTCCTGGTCGAACACCACTTCCGCCGCTGAACCGCCGGCGATGCCGGCACACACATGCAGCGGCAGCAGGTGCTCGGCGCGCGGATGGCAGAACTGCGCATACGGTGCCTGCACCCAGTGCGACAGCGCATTCAACCGCTGCTGCGGCAGCAGCGCCTTGCTGGTCACCGTAAACAACAACCACTGATGGAACTGGTCGCTGGCCGCGCGCAGGTCCGGCTTCGGCCCCGCCCACACCGCTTGCAGATTGTGAAACGACATGCCGGAGCCGATGATGACGACATTGTCGTTGCGCAGTTCGTGCAATGCCTGCCCCAGTTGCACGTGCGCCTGCGGATTCAAACCTTTCAGCAACGACAACTGGATGCACGGAATCGCCGCATCCGGATCGATCAACAACATCGGCACAAAGGCGCCGTGATCGAAACCGCGCTGGGTATCGACGTTGCACGGCGCATGCAACTTGTGCAGCAATGATGCAATGCGCAGCGCAACGGCCGGCGCACCCGGCGCCGGATAGCGGTAGCGATAGGTCTCCGGCGGAAACCCGTAGTAGTCGAACAACATGCCGTGCTGCTCGCCACCATAAACCGTCGGCACCGTTTCTTCCCAATGCGCGCTGATCAGCACGATGGCATCGGGCTTGCCGAATTTACCGGACAAGGTTTTCAGGAACGCGATCAAGCCCGAGTGCGAGGCATCGTTCAGCAGCGGCATCGGGCCGCCGCCGTGGGGAATGTAGAGAACGGGCGCAGCCATCAGCGTGCCGGCTTGATTGCCAGGTAGGCACCGAGATCGGCGAGATCCTTGTCGCTGATTTCGGTCTTGCGGAAGAACGGCATGATCGACACGCCCTTGCGGACGAAGACGGCAACCATTTCCGGCGTCAGGTCGAGCCGCTGTTCGAGCGAAGCCGGCTTCTCGCCCTTGTACAGCACCTGCAACGCCTGCGTACCCGGATGCTTGGGACCCGGCGCATGACACGGCGCACACCAGGAGTCGAACACCTGCTTGCCGTGCGTGCCATCGGCGGGTTGCGCGGCAAAAGCCGGTGCCGCTGCAGTCAACGCCAACAACAACACCCTGCGTATCGAATTGCTCATCGTCGTTTCCTTCAAACGGTTTTCGCCGGCACCAGCAACCACGCCACCAGCGGTTGCTGCGGCACAGCGCTGCGCCACGCCACGCGCAGGCCGTGTTCGCGCCCGAGTTGCTCGAGGCAGAACAGCGGCCCGGCTTCGGTGACGCCGGCGATGGCGACGGGCGTCTGCCGCCAGGCGGTATGCAACTCACCGTACCAGAACGGCGTGATGTCACCGGCCATGCCGAGCAAGGGCGCGTCGGTCAGCGTCGGCAGT
>DATJXP010000301.1:0-17536 GCA_035500035.1 Candidatus Acidiferrum sp.
AGTTCCCATCGACCGGGCGCGGCCTTTAGAATCCAAGCCAATCCCTTCACCGCGACTATCCATGAAACCTGCCACCACTTTGCTCCTGATCCTCGATGGTTTTGGCCACCGCGACAATCCCGCCCATAACGCCATCGCCATGGCCAGAATGCCGGCGTGGCACCAGTTGCTGTCGCGCTTTCCACATACGCTGATCCACACCTCCGGCATGCACGTGGGACTGCCCGACGGCCAGATGGGCAACTCTGAAGTGGGACACATGAACCTCGGCGCCGGCCGCGTGGTTTACCAGAGCCTGACCCGGATCAACAAAGCCATCGTCGATGGCGACTTCTTCACCAATCCCGCCTTGTGCGGCGCGGTGGATCAGGCACTGCAACACGACAGCGCGCTGCATGTGCTGGGCTTGCTGTCCGAAGGCGGTATTCACAGCCACGAAGACCAGATCATGGCAATGCTGCAGCTGGCCGAACGCAAGGGCTGCAAGCGGATTTATCTGCACGCGATGCTCGACGGTCGCGACACGCCGCCGCGTAGCGCCGAGAAACCATTGCGCCGTTTCAGCGACTGGTTTGCCCAGCGCCGCATCGGCCGCATTGCCTCGGTAGGTGGCCGTTACTTCGGCATGGACCGGGACAAACGCTGGGACCGCGTCGAGAAAGCCTTCAACGCCATCTGCCACGGCAAGGCTGCCTGGCAATACTCCGATGCGCTGGCTGCACTGCAAGCCGCCTATGCGCGCGGCGAGAACGACGAATTCGTGCAGCCGGCCATCTTGTGCGCCAACGGCGAAACGCCGGTCACCATCAACGACAACGACGCCATCATCTACATGAATTTCCGTGCCGATCGTGCGCGCCAACTCACTGCGGCATTCCTGAAGCCCGATTTCAACGGCTTCGAACGCGGCGCTCTGCCGAAGTTGTCCATGTTCGCGTCGCTCACCGAATACGCTGCCGACCTGCCGACCACGATCGCGTTCGGGCCGGAGAATCTCGACAACAGCCTCGGCGAATACCTGTCAAAGCTGGGCCGCACGCAGTTGCGCATCGCCGAAACCGAAAAGTACGCGCACGTGACGTTCTTTTTCAGCGGCGGACGCGAAGATGAATACCCCGGCGAAAACCGCATCCTGGTGCCGTCGCCAAAAGTCGATACCTATGACCAACAACCCGAAATGAGCGCGTTCGAAGTGACCGACAAGCTGGTGACCGCCATCCGCAACCGCGACTATGACGTCATCATCTGCAACTTCGCCAACGGCGACATGGTGGGACACACCGGATCGCTGCCGGCCGCGATCCGCGCGGTGGAAGTGCTGGATCAATGCATCGGCCGCATTACCGATGCGCTGCTGGAAACCGGCGGCCAGTGCCTGATCACCGCTGATCACGGCAACTGCGAAGAAATGGTGGACGAGTCCACCGGTCAGCCGATGACGCAGCACACTACCGGACCGGTGCCACTGGTCTATGTCGGCCCGCGCAAGATCGCGCTGCAAGATGACGGCGCGTTGAGCGACGTGGCGCCGAGCCTGCTTGCCCTGATGAACCTGCCGCAACCGGCGGAAATGCTCGGGCACTCGCTGGTGCAAACAAGCTGATGCAACGCATGCGCGCCTTGCTGATCGGATGCCTCTGGCTGCCGACACTGTTGTTGGCGGCCAGCAAGGAAGCGACGCGCGAAGAACTCAGCCAGATCGAGCAGAGCATCGGCAAGGTACAAAAGGAAATCGCCGCACTCAACCACCAGCGCAGCGACCTGCACGGCAAGGTGATGAACAGCGAGCAGGCAATCAACAAGCTGCAGCGGAAGCTCGACGATCTTGGCGATGAAATCGGCAACGAGCGCGATTCGCTCAACCACCTGCAAACCCAGGCGACTTCGTTGCAACAACAACGACAGGCGCAGCAAGAGCTATTGGCCGGCTACTTGCGCAGCGCCTGGATCAACGGCCGCGAGGAATATCTCAAATTGCTGCTGACGCAGCAGAACCCGGGCGACGCGGCGCGCATGTCGCAGTATTACCAGTATTTCGGCGAGGCACGCATGCGCGCGATCGGCAACTACAACGGATTGCTGAACCAGATCGCCGCCGCGCAGACCGCCATCGCCGACACCACGGAAAAACTGGCGCAACGTCAAGCCGAATTGCAGGGCCAGAAAGGCCAATTGTCGGAAGAGCAGAGCACCCGCCAACAACTGCTGGCCAAACTCGACACCGACCTGACGGACCGCAGCAAGAAACTGAATTCGCTCGAACAGCAACGCGTCGAGCTGCAACTGTTGATGGACGAACTGACCCGCCGCTCGCACGAAAACCTGGCCAGCACCGACAAGTTCGCCGCCAGCAAGGGCAAGTTGCCGTGGCCGCTGCAGGGCAAGGTGGTACATGCCTACGGCGCGCGTCACGAGCTCGGCGACCTTACCTACGAAGGCATGGATCTGGCGGCACCGGCCGGCACCGAGGTCAAAGCCATCCATCATGGCCGCGTCGTGTTCGCTGATTGGTTCGGCAGCTCAGGGCTGCTCTTGATAATCGACCATGGCGATGGTTACATGAGTTTGTATGCGCACAACCAGCAACTGCATCAGAAGCTCGGTGCCTACGTGCAGCGTGGCGACGTGATTGCCACGGTCGGCAATACCGGCGGCCAGACGCAAAGCGGTCTCTATTTCGAAATCCGCCACGAAGGCAAGGCGGAAAATCCGGTCTCCTGGTGCATGCCCCGCAACTGACATCTGCCCCGCTCCACTTTTCGTCGGAGGTTTCATCATCATGTCGCAAGCATCGCGTTCACCCAGCCGCCTGATCGCAAGCGGCACCAAGACCCTGTTGGCACTGTCGATCCTGGCCACGGCGGCGACGATGACTGCGTTGCCGGCACTGGCACAGCCCGCGGCACCCGCTCCAGCCAAGCCCAACCAGTCGCTGCCGTTGCCGATGGATGAAGTGCGCATATTTGCGCAGGTGCTGAACCAGGTGCGCGAGTCGTACATCGAACCGATCGACGACAAAACGCTGCTGGAAAATGCCGTCAAGGGCATGCTGGCCGGCATCGATCCGCACTCGTCTTACCTGGCAAAAGACGACTTCGCCGACCTGCAGGAAACCACTACCGGCGAATTCGGCGGTCTTGGCGTCGAGGTCGGCATCGAGAACGGTTTCATCAAGGTGATCTCGCCGATGGACGATTCGCCGGCAGCACGCGCCGGCATCCAGGCTGGCGACCTCATCATCAAACTCGACGACAGGCCGGCGCAGGAAATCACGCTAGGCGACACCACCGAACTGCTGCGTGGGCCACCCGGCAGCACGATACGGCTGACCATCATGCGCCAGGGCGTCGCCGATCCGATCGAAATTTCCGTCACGCGCGAAATCATCAAGGCGCACAGCATCCGTTATCGCGAACTCGACCCCGGTTACGGCTACATCCGCATTTCGCAGTTCTCCGCCAACACCGGCACCGAAGTGGTGGATGCACTCAACAAAATGAATGGCGACAAAAACAACCTCAAGGGTCTGGTGATGGACCTGCGTAACAACCCCGGTGGCGTACTGCAGGCGGCGGTGGCGGTGGTCGATGCCTTCGTCACCAGCGGCATGATCGTCTATACCGAAGGCCGTATTCCCAGTTCCAACATGAAGTTCGAAGCGACTCCCGACGACCCGAGCCATGGCGTGCCGCTGGTGGTACTAATCAACGGTGGCTCGGCCTCCGCTTCGGAAATCGTCGCCGGTGCGCTGCAGGATCTGAAACGCGCCGTCATCATGGGCACGCGCAGTTTCGGCAAGGGTTCGGTACAAACAGTGCTGCCGCTGACCAACGATCGCGCGATCAAGCTGACCACCGCGTTGTACTACACGCCGAACGGCCGTTCGATCCAGGCCAAGGGCATCACGCCCGACATCGTGGTCGATCGCGGTCAGGTGACGAAGATTGCCGACAGCGTGGCGGCCTATCACGAAGAGGATCTCGGCCGTCATCTCGCCAATGGCAACGAGAGCAAGGCCGAAAGCAAAACCGACAACAAGAACGGCAAGAAAGCAGAGCCCGCCGCCAAGCCGGCGGCCGCGCCGAAGGGCAAGACCAGCGCGGAAGACGTGATCGTGCAGGACTACCAGCTCAACGAAGCGCTAAACCTGTTGAAGGGCATGAGCGTCTTCAAGAAGAGTACGAGCAATTAGTATTTTTGCTTGCGCGCGAGGCGGTGCCGCTCAACGCATTTCGATGCCGCGCTCGCGCATGTAGTGCTTGGCCTGCGGGATCGTGAATTCGCCGAAGTGGAAGATGCTGGCCGCCAGCACGGCATCGGCCTTGCCCTTGATGATGCCGTCCACCAGGTCCTGCAGCGTACCGACACCGCCTGACGCGATCACCGGCACCGACACTGCTTCGCTGATCGCACAGTTCAGTTCGAGATCGAAACCGCTCTTGGTGCCGTCGCGGTCCATGCTGGTCAGCAGGATTTCGCCGGCACCGTAACTGACCATCTTCCTTGCCCACGCGATCGCTTCCAGCCCGGTCGGATTGCGACCGCCGTGCGTGAATATCTCCCACCGCTTCGGCTCGCCCGGCTTCGACACGCATTTGGCGTCGATCGCCACCACGATGCACTGTGATCCGAATCGTTCCGACGCTTCGCGCACGAATTCCGGGTTCAACACCGCGCTGGTGTTGATGCCGACCTTGTCGGCACCGGCGTTCAGCATGTTGCGGATGTCCTGCAGCTTGCGGATGCCGCCGCCGACGGTGAGCGGAATGAATACCTGCGACGCGATCGCTTCGACCGTGTGTATCGTCGTGCTGCGTTCGCTCGAGCTGGCGGTGATGTCGAGAAAGGTGATCTCGTCAGCGCCCTGGTCGCAGTAACGTTTCGACACTTCCACCGGATCGCCGGCGTCGCGGATATCGACGAACTTGACGCCTTTGACGACGCGGCCGTTGTCGCAGTCGAGACAGGGAATGATGCGCTTGGCGAGAGACATGCGCGCTAGACCTCGCCGTTCCATGTCAGGAAATTGCGATAGACCTGCAAGCCGTTGAGCTGGCTTTTCTCCGGATGGAACTGCACGGCGAACACGTTGCGATGCGTGATGGCGGCGCAGAACGGCTTTGGATAATCGCTCTCGCCGGCGATTTCGTTGGGCGCATCCGGCGCGGCGAAATAACTGTGCACGAAATAGAAGTAGTCGTTGTCGGGGATACCGGCCCACATCGGGTGCTTGCGCGTCTGCCGCACGCGGTTCCAGCCCATGTGCGGCACTTTCAGCGCGTTGCAGGCGGCATCTTTGGCGTTGTCGTCGAAACGGCGCACCTTGCCGGCGAACAGGCCGATGCAATCGACGCCGCCGTTTTCCTCGCTGTGCTGCATCAAGGCCTGCATGCCGACGCAGATCGCCAGCACCGGCTTTTCCTTCACCTGTTCGCGCAGGATTTCGTCGAGGCACAGATGACGGATTTCGCCCATGCAATCGCGCATGGCGCCAACACCCGGAAACACGAGCCGGTCGGCGGCACGCAACACTTCAGCGTCCGCAGTGACGGACACCTTCAACGCCAGGCCGGCCTCCTTGCCCACGTGTTCGACAGCCTTGGCCACCGAATGCAGGTTGCCCATGCCATAGTCGATTACTGCAACGTGCGTCATCGCGTTTGACTCAACTGCTCATCAACCGGTGAGCGTTCCCTTGGTGGACGGCACACCCTGCACGCGCGGATCGATTTCGATCGCCATGCGCACCGCGCGGCCGAAGGCCTTGAATACCGTTTCGATCTGGTGATGCGCGTTGTCGCCGCGCAAGGTATCGATGTGCAGCGTCACCTTGGCGTGGTTGACGAAGCCCTGGAAGAATTCGTGGAACAGATCGACGTCGAAGTCGCCCACGGTGCTGCGCTTGAACGGCACGTGGTACTCGAGCCCGGGCCGGCCGGAGAAATCGACGACGACGCGCGACAACGCTTCGTCGAGCGGCACGTAGGCATGGCCGTAACGGCGGATGCCTTTTTTGTCCAACGCCTTGTCCACCGCCTGACCCAGCGTGATGCCGAGATCTTCCACCGTGTGATGCGCATCGATCTGCAAGTCGCCGTCGGCGACGATGTCCATGTCGATCAGACCATGACGGGCAACCTGCTCGAGCATGTGCTCGAGAAACGGCAAGCCGGACTTGATGGCGAACTTGCCGCTGCCGTCGAGATTGACGCTGACCTTGATGCGGGTCTCGTTGGTGTTGCGTTCTACGCTGGCGACGCGCGCTGACATGGGAGTTCCGGGATTGCAGTAAAAAGCCGATTATACGGGGTCAGGGTCATTTGATCAGCGACTACGTTTAAAATGGAGACTGTTTCCCAAATCAAATGACTCTGCCCCTTTGACCGACGACTCCATCAGCGCCCCGTTGCTCGACTGGTTCGACCAGTACGGCCGCAAAAACCTGCCCTGGCAACAGAATCCGACGCCTTATCGCGTGTGGGTGTCGGAGATCATGCTGCAACAAACGCAGGTTGCGACCGTGATTCCGTACTACCAGCGCTTCATGCAGGAGCTTGCCGACGTGCAGGCGCTGGCGGCGGCGCCCATCGATCACGTGCTGCACCTGTGGACCGGCCTCGGCTACTACGCCCGCGCCCGCAATCTGCACAAGACGGCGCAAGCGGTGACGCAGCTTCACGGCGGTCAGTTTCCGCGCACGGTCGATGAACTTGCGGCATTGCCCGGCATCGGCCGTTCGACTGCCGGCGCCATCGTCGCGCTCGGTTGGCGCAAACGGGCGGTGATTCTCGACGGCAACGTCAAACGCGTGCTGACGCGGCTGCATTGTGTCGAAGGCTGGCCCGATCAACCCAAGGTGCAACAGCAACTGTGGCAACTGGCCGAACGCTACACGCCGGAACTGCGCTGCGCCGATTACACGCAGGCCATCATGGATCTCGGCGCCACGCTGTGCGCGCGCAGCAAGCCGGCCTGCGGCCTGTGCCCGCTACAGCACCGGTGCGAAGCCTTCAGGCAGCAACGCACCGGTGAATTCCCCGGCCGTAAACCCGCGAAAAAACTGCCGGTGAAAACCACCTTCATGCTGATGTACTACGACGAAGCCAGGCAACGCGTGCTGCTGGAAAAGCGGCCGCCGTCCGGCGTCTGGGGCGGCTTGTGGAGCTTTCCGGAAACCGACGATCTCGACCGTTATGCCCCGCAGCTGTCGTCGCAGTTCATGCGCGACGCCCGCGCAATGCAGCCGTGGGCCAGCTTGCGTCACACCTTCAGTCACTTCCATCTCGACATCACACCGGTGCTAATCCCGTTGTCGAGCGACGCGGTCAGCGTCATGGAGGCCGAACGCTTCCATTGGTATGCTTTGCGCCAACCGTCGGCGATAGGTCTCGCCGCTCCCGTCAAGCAGTTGCTGGCCTCTCTCGCCGATCAACTGCCGGCTTGAATCGCTCGGAGTCGTCATGCCCGCCAAAGTGTTTTGCCGCAAGTACCAGAAAGAAATGCCGGGCATGGTGAACCCACCCTTCCCCGGCCCCAGGGGGCTCGACATCTTCAACCACGTTTCGCAGCAGGCCTGGCAGGAATGGCAGGCGCATCAGGTGCGGCTGATCAACGAAAAACAGCTGTCGATGATCAACCCGGAGCATCGAAAATTCCTGCAACAGGAAATGGATAAATTTCTCAGCAACCAGGACTTCGAAAAGGCCAGCGGTTACGTGCCGGAGAAGCCGGCCACACCGTGACGGCGTGATCGCCGTCAACGCACAAAGTGTCGTCTCAGCCCGACAATTACCGCACCAACCGCTGCCAATCCCTGCTTGACCGGCTAGCGCCACGCAGGTTTAATACGCGCCTTTCCGCGCAAGCCCAGATAGCTCAGTAGGTAGAGCAAGGGATTGAAAATCCCTGTGTCGGTGGTTCGATTCCGCCTCTGGGCACCACTTCTCGGTGAACCAAAAGGCGGACCGCTAGGTGGGCCAATAGCTAGGGCCAATAAAAGTCGGAGCAGTCCTGCGATCCTTGTATGACATCCAAATCCCGGTTGCATGAGAGAAGAAGTTTCCTCGCGGGCCTGGCCGCCACGCTAGCCGGCGTTACTTTGCAACCCGTTGCCTCGGTGATAGCCGCCGAGAGTCAGTCCAAGACACCTCAATTCACCGCCAACACCGTCAATGACATTGCCAAGGCTTTGTCCGAGCATCCGTTCATCCCGCCGATGCAGGTGCCGGAACGGCTGTTGAAGCTCGACTACGACCGCTACCGCCAGATCCGCTTCAACCCGAATGCCGCCATATGGGCCGGCAGCAAGACCAAGTTCACCATCCAAATGTTCGCACCGGGCCTTTTCTTCAAGGAAGGCATTGACGTTTATACCGTCGAAAACGGCGTCGCCAAGGTGATCCAGCTCGACAAGAACTCCTTCATCACCCCGGGCTCCGACCTCTCGGACCTGCTGGCCCAGCTCAACAAGGTGGCCGGCTTCCGTCTGCACTACCCGCTCAACACGCCCAAGTACCAGGATGAAATCGTGGAATTCCAGGGCGCCAGTTATTTCCGTGCCTTATCGAAAGGCCAGAACTACGGTTTGTCGGCGCGCGGCCTGGCCATCGACGTGGCCGAACCCAGCGGCGAAGAATTTCCGCTGTTCCGCACTTTCTGGATCGAGCGCCCGGCCAACAAGGCCGACAACATCGTCTTCCACGCCTTGCTCGACAGCAAGCGCGTCACCGGCGCCTACCACTTCAACATTTATCCCGGCGACACCACCAAACTCGATGTAAAAGCCACGTTGTACCCGCGCACGAAACTGAATCATGTTGGCATCGGTTCGCTGACGTCGATGTTCTTCTTCGGCGGCATTGACCGCCCCGATGTTCCCGATTACCGCAATGCCGTGCACGACTCCGACGGACTCGCCATTCTCAACGGCCAGGGCGAATACATCTGGCGTCCGCTCAACAATCCGAAAACATTGCAGGTCAGCGCCTTTGTAGACAAAGATCCTAAAGGTTTCGGCCTGGTCCAGCGCGCGCGCGAACAACGCGACTACGAAGACTTGCAAGCCAATTACCACAAGCGGCCATCGGCCTGGATCACTCCGACCGGCAACTGGGGCGAAGGTTATGTGGTGCTGGTGGAAATCCCGAGCGCGCAGGAAACCAACGACAACATCGTCGCCTACTGGCGTCCGAAGCAAGCGTTGGAACCGGGCACGCCGTTCGAATTCGGTTACCAGTTGACCTGGCCCAACGACAGTCCGCTGCCCAGCGGGTTTGGCCGCGTCCGTCGCACCAGCTCCGGCATTAAGCTGTTCACCCAGTTCCCGCAAGTGGTGATCGACTTCATGGACCTGCCGGCCGGCATCAAGCCGGAAGATGTTCACATCACTGCCAGCGTCAGTTCCGGACGCGTGCTGGAAACCCAGGCCGAACCCAACGGTCCAAATGGCCTGCGCGTGTACATGACTTTCGATACCGACGGCGCACCGTTGACCGAAATCCGCGTGCAACCACGCTCCCAAGGCAAGCCGATCGGCGAAACGATGCTGTTCCGCTGGTTGCCGCAGTGATTTCAAGGATACACCGGGGCGCGTAAAATCACGGCTCCGAATCGCCACGACCGTTCTATCACCAATGACATCCACTGCGCGTCTGGCCCTGCCGCCTGAACAGCCCCTGGCCATGCCCAGGCAGCTGCTGCAAGCCCGCAACCAGAAGATCCGCAGCCCGTTCAACTGGTGGGAAGACGGCAAGACCTGGCTGGCCAGGCTGCTGTTGATCGTTGCCACCTACGAGCTGTCGGCTTATGGCATCACCGAAATGACCGCGGTCATGACCGGCGAGCTGACGCGAACGCAGTGGGTGTTCCTGGTCCTGTTCTCGATCAACTTCATCTGGATCAGTTTTGCCGGCTGCCAGGCAGTGCTGGGCTTCCTGCTGTTGCTCAAGCAGGACATCTTCGGCACCGACAACATCCATGACCGCAAACCCGGCATCCGCACCGCCGTGCTGGCTCCGGTTTACAACGAAGATCCGATAAGAGTCGCGGCAGGCATCAAGGCCATGAGCGCGGAGCTGGCCCGACAAGCGCCGGGGTGCTTCACCTTCTTCATCCTCAGCGACACCACCAATCCCACCGCCTGGCTGCGCGAAGAGAACACTTTCCGCCGGTTGATCGACGAAGCGGCACCCGAGTGTCCGATCTATTACCGCCACCGCCGCAAGAACAGCGAGCGCAAGGCCGGCAACATCAGCGATTGGGTCATGCGCTGGGGCGGCGGTTACGAGGCGATGCTGATCCTCGACGCCGACAGCATCATGAGCGGCGCGACGATGATCGAGATGGCGCGCCGGCTCGAGGCCGATCCGGCACTCGGCCTGTTGCAGACATTGCCGAGCATCGTGCTCGGCACCACGTTGTATTCACGATTGCAGCAATTCGCCAACCGCCTCTATGGCCCGGTGTTCGCCAACGGCCTTGCCGCCTGGCACGGCAACGGCAGCAATTTCTGGGGCCACAACGCCATCATCCGCACCCGCGCGTTTGCCGAAGCGGCCCACTTGCCGGTGCTGACCGGCAAGCCGCCATTCGGCGGCCACGTCATCAGTCATGATTTCATCGAAGCGGCGATGCTGCGCCGTGCCGGTTGGAGCGTGCGCTTCGACACCGATCTGGCCGAGAGTTATGAAGAGTCGCCACCGTCGATGAGCGACGTGTTGATCCGCGATCGCCGCTGGTGCCAGGGCAATCTGCAACACACACGCTTCTTGTTTGCCCGCGGTCTGCGCTTCACCAACCGCTTGCACATCCTGTCCGGCATCATGGCCTACGCCAGCGCCGTGTTCTGGCTGTTGTTGCTGTGTGTCGGTTTGGTCCTGTCGGTACAGGCCAGCTTCACGCCGACCGATTATTTCCGCGAGCGTTCGCTGTTCCCGACCTGGCCGGTGTTCGACTCCGAACGCGCCATCACGCTGTTTGTGGTGTCAATGGAAATCGTGCTGCTGCCCAAATTCCTCGCTTGGTGTTCCGGCATCCTCAGCATGCGGCGCTGCTTCGGCTTCGGCGGCCCCATCATCCTGACGTTGAGCGTGTTGGCCGAGATTGCGCTGTCGGCGCTGTTCGCGCCGGTGATGATGCTGGCGCAAAGCCAGATGGTGCGCGAAATCCTGACCGGCAGCGACAGCGGCTGGAAACCGCAGCGCCGCAATGACGGCTCGATTTCACTGGGCGCCGCGCTGCGCATGCATTTCTGGCACATGGCACTCGGCCTGGCGACGGCGATCTTCGCGTGGAATCTCAACCAGGGCTTGTTCTACTGGTTGTTGCCGGTGACGTCGGGGCTGATGCTGTCGGCGCTGTTGTCGTGGATCAGCGGCAAGGCGTTGCTCGGCAGGATACTGCGCTGGTTCGGCATTCTCAGCACGCCGGAAGAGCGTCATCAACCGGAGATCATCGCCGCCGTCGTCGCCAACGAAGAAGCCGGCAAGGACCACACCGGTCCATCGCCGCTGTCGACGTTGCTGAACGACGAACCGTTCCGCGCCTGGCACAACGCGCAGATCACCACGCCGCTCGACGCCAACTCGCTGTCGAGCTTCGAGCCGGAACTGAAACTTGCGCAATACAAATCCGAACGTTGCAATTCGGCATTGAAACTGGAAACCTGGCTGGCACCGACCGAATACATGGCGTTGCTGCACAGCCCGGTGCTGATCGACACCACTGCGCGACTCACCGCCAGCTGAGGCCGCGATGGACAGCGGGCCGCGTCGCGAGCTGTTCGTAGTTGCCGTTGCCGGCGTCGTGCCGATCCTGCTGCCTTCGCTGCTCCTCCACCACTACCATCAACTGTTGCCGGCGCTGCCGGTATTGGCCTTCGTCTGGCTGCGCGCGTGGCAGTTGCGCGACTCGAATCGTCGCAGTGAACACGAACCGCCGCTCACGACGCTCGGCTGGGCCAACCGGCTGACGCTGCTGCGCGGCTGGTTGCTTGCCGTGTGCGCCGGCTACGTGTGGCCGGCGCAGGACGAGGCGGTATGGATCCCTGCGTTGTGCTACACCCTCGCCGTACTGCTCGACGGCATCGACGGCATGGTCGCGCGGCGCAACGATCAGGTCACGCTGCTGGGCACGCAGCTCGATACCAGCATGGATGCACTGGGCCTGCTGGTAGCGCCGGGAGTGGCGATCATGTCCGGCAAATTGCACGTCACCTATCTCGCCGTGAGCGCCGCTTACTACCTGTTCATCGGCGGGCTGCACTGGCGCCAACTGCACGCGCGCGAAACCAGGCCGCTGCGCCCGAGCCGCTGGCGGCGTGCGCTGGCCGGCTTGCAGATGGCCGTGGTGGCCATCGCGCTGTGGCCCGTCGTGCCGCCGTTGTTGTCGCAAACAGTCGGCTTCATCGCGATGCTGCCGTTTCTCGCCGGCTTCTGGCGCGACTGGCTCGACGTCAGCGCGCGCCGATAGGCATGGCGGATTTCCCATGGTAGAGTGCGCGCCCATGAATTCCAGCCGCCTTCATAGCGTCGTCAACAAGAGCAACAAGCAGAAGAAACCTGTTTGCGGCCTGGCGGCGCGTGAGCGAAAGAAAAGCTAGAACTCTTTCCGCTACACACAAAACCCGGTCGCCACGAAGCACCGGGTTTTTTTATGTCTGCGTTTTTCATGAATGAACTTCAGCGCCACCCCGCAGGCAGGAGCGCTGAAAGAGTTGGGCGGTTTCGACCGCCGCAGGCGCTTGCTGATTACTTAAGGAGCTTTTTATGTACCAAGGTTGCTATACCGCACTGATCACTCCGTTTCGTGACGGCCAGATCGATGTGCCGTCGTTGCTGAAACTGATAGCCCATCAATTGCAAGGCAGCATCGACGGCATCGTCGTGATGGGCACTACCGGCGAAGCCTCGACCGTGTCGATGGCGGAGCACGAGCGCCTGATCGAAATCGTCGTCAAGGAGTGCGGCGGCCGCGTACCGGTCATCGCCGGCGTCGGCTCCAATTCGCCGCAGGAAGCGATTTCGTTGGCCCGCCATGCGCATTTTTGCGGTGCCGATGCCGTGCTGGCGGTGGCAGGCTATTACAACCGGCCGTCGCAGGAAGGCTTGTATCAGCACTTCAAAGCACTGCACGACGCCACCGAACTGCCCATCGTCGTTTACAACATTCCGCCGCGCACCATCGTCGATATCCAGCCCGACACGCTGGCTCGCATCGCCGAACTGCCGAGGATAGCCGGCATAAAAGACGCCTGCGGCGATCTTGGCCGCATTTGTCACGAGCGGCAGCGCATCCGCAAACCGTTCAGCTTTCTGTCGGGCGACGACATGACAGCGCTGGCCTACAACGCCAACGGCGGCAACGGCTGCATTTCGGTAACTTCAAACGTCCTGCCGGGGTTGTGCACGCAACTGCAGCAGCACTGTGCCGCCGGCGATTACCATGCCGCGCTGGCGTTGCACGAACGGTTGGTGCCGTTGCACGCAGCGTTGTTCCGCGAACCGAACCCGGCCGGTATCAAGTATGCAGCCTCGCTGCTTGGATTGTGCCGAGAAGAATGCCGGCTGCCGATGGTGCCGCTGACCGATCCCACCCGCCTGGCGATCCGCACGGCGCTGGAAGCCGTGTTGCACGGCGCATGATCGCGGCCTCGGTTAACATTGGCCTCGCTGCCACAGGAAAACTTCGATGTTTACCATCCGCCACGCCGTTGCATCCGACATCCCGCTGATCCGCGAGCTGTGCTACCAGGTGTGGCCGCAGACCTATGCCAGCATCCTGACCCCGGCGCAGATCGACTACATGCTGGCGTGGATGTACAGCGTCGAGTCGCTGCAACAACAATTGCAGCAAGGCATCGATTACCTCTTGTGCTACGACGACGTCAAACCGGTAGGGTTCGCCGCGTTGGCCGACCATGGCGCCGGCGACTTCAAGCTGGAAAAGATCTACGTGTTGCCAAACCAACAGGGCAAGGGCACCGGCCGCTACCTGCTCGGGCAGATCATCGCGCAAATCACATCGAAGGGAGCAACGTCATTGACGCTGCAAGTCAACAAGCACAACACGGCCAAATCGTTTTACGAGAAGTTCGGCTTCGAGGTGATACAAGAAGCCGTGTTCGACATAGGCAACGGCTTCGTGATGGACGACTACGTGATGGAGCTGAAGCTGTCGCGTCAGAACTCACTGCGATAGGCGGCCCAGCAGGTATCGTTTTCCCACAGCTTGACCATCACCGCACCCTTGTCCGGCGTATTGATCTGCGCCAGCAGCTGCTCGCACAGAATGCGGCTGAAGTGTTCGATGCTGGGATTGAGCCCGGCGAACTCCGGCTTGTCGTTCAGCATGCTGTCGCGAAAATAATCGACGGTGGCAGTCAGCGCCGCTTCAATCTCGACGATATCGACCAGATAACCGTGCTGATCGAGCGTCCCACTCTCGATGCTGAACTCGGCCACGTAATGATGTGCATGCGGAAAATTTTCCCGCCCCCAATCGCCGCCGATCAGGTAATGGTTGGCGATGAAGTCGCGGCTGACGGCTACGGTGTACATGATTTCTCCTTCACGGGTAAACGAATACGGCCTGCAGCAGGGCGTTGGCGGCAATGCCCTGCTCGTGCAAGCGGCGATAGAGTGCATGAGCCTCGGTCAACGGCACGCGCGCGTCGATCCACTGCTGCGGCTGCAAGGTGCGGATCTGGTCCCAGACGACGTTGAAGCGGCGCTGCTTGTCCCAACGCCCAGTCAACGACGGGGCGATCGTGCTGACCTGGCTGGTGATCAGTTGCACACGGTTGCGATGGGCGTCGCCACCCAGCATCAATGACGCGGCCTTGTTACCGTACCAGCTGCCGATGACGATGCGACTGCCATAGCCGCTCAAGCTCACGGCATCGTTGAGCGCATGCGGCGAGCCGCTGACTTCGTAGCACAGATCGGCACCGCGCTGGCCCAGCTCCTGTTTCAACGCCGGTAATAATGCCGGCTCGACGACACTGGCGACACCGAGTTGCGCGGCCCTGCTACGTCGCGTGGCCAGTGGTTCCACTACGTGCAACGAGTGCAACGGAAATTGCCGCAGCAACTGCAACAGCAACACGCCGACAATGCCCTGGCCGAGCACAACCACCTGTTCACCCAACTGCGGCGCGCCGTCCTGCACCAGGTTAACGGCCGTTTCCATGTTGGCGAGAAACAATGCTGCTTCGTCGCCAATGTCGTCCGGTATCGCAATCAGGTTTGCCGGTGTGGCAATGAAATGACTGACATGTGGCTGAAACGCAAACACACGGCGACCCAACCACTCACGTTCGACTTGCGCACCGACCTGCACGACTTCGCCAACACAGGCATAACCGTATTGCATTGGATATGTGGTCGCAGTTTGCAGCGCGGCGATGTTGGCATCGAGCGGCACATCGGCAGGCAGCTGCCCGCGATATACCAACAACTCGGTGCCGGCGCTGATCGCCGAGCACCGCACCTTTACCAGCACTTCACCGGCCGATGGCGCTGCCAATGGGCACTCGCGCACTTCCACTTGCAAGGGGGCAGTGAACCATAATTGCTTTGCCGTGCCGCTCACGCTGAACCCGCCGTGAAATCGAGTGCACCCCACACGATGAGATCGTTGCCGAGCTGATCGCTGTGCAGCGGTGCCAGGCGTGGCAGCGGATTGTCGTTTGCCAATCCCAGCTCACCGACAGCCTTGTAACCGCCGAGCACGTGCGGCGCGATCGTCAGCACCAGCGCATCCACCAGCCTTGCCTGCAGAAACGCAGTCAACACCGACGCGCCGCCTTCCACCATCAAGGAGCGGATGCCGCGTTGCCGCAAGACTTGCAACGCAGAGGGCAACGCCACCTGGCCGCTACCGTTGTCGGCCACTTGCAGCAACTCGCAATCAATCCCGTTTGCAGTCATCTTCTGGCTGGTCAGCACCCAGCACCGTTTGCCGGATGCGGTACACACACGCGCCGAGGCCGGCAGCCGCAACTGGCTGTCGAGCACGATGGGCTGCGGATGCCTGCCGTTCCACTCGCGCACCGTCAGCTGCGGATCGTCGGCCAGCACGGTACCGATGCCGACCAGGATACCGTCATGCAAGCTGCGTAATTGATGCGTCAATTTAGTGGAGCCGGCGCCGCTGAGACGCAATGTTTCGCCGGCGCGCAACGCGAGGCTGCCGTCGAGACTCTGGGCGAAACACAGGGTGACAAAGGGACGTTGGGTTGCATGCGAGCCGTGCTCGAATGCAGATCGCGTTTGCTGGAGCCACGTCTCAATTCGTTGATTGAGGCTCATGCGGCTCACTGTTGGCGGCAGCCAGCGGATTGACGCGCAACTGGTGATCCATGCGCCGGACTTTGGTGAGCAGGTAGCTGGCATTGTCGGTGTTGGCCTGTATTTCCAACGGCACGCGTTCGACCACGTCGATGCCTTCGTCCTTCAACGCGGCAATTTTGCTGGGATTGTTCGTCATCAACCGCACCGACTTCACGCCCAACTCTTTTAACATGCAGGCGGCGAGCGTGTAGTCGCGCTCATCGGCTTCATGGCCCAGCATCAGGTTGGCATCGACGGTGTCGTAACCCTGGTCCTGCAGATTGTAGGCGCGCAGTTTCTCCAGCAGGCCGATGCCGCGGCCTTCCTGACGCATGTAGAGCACGACGCCGAGTCCTTCGCGCGCCACCATCTGCAGCGAGCGCTCCAGTTGTTCGCCGCAGTCGCAGCGGCGCGAGCCGAGCACGTCGCCGGTGAAGCATTCGGAATGCACGCGCACCAGTACTGGCCAGGCCTTGGCCACATCGCCCATCGTCAACGCCAGGTGCTCCTTGGTGTCGAGCGAGTTGGTGTAATAGCACAGCTGGAAATCCCCGTATTCGGTCGGAATCCTGGCGCAGGCCATACGGGTGACGGAGGGTTTGGACATCTCGGGAAATCGCAGGAAAAAACGGAATGGAATCGTCGGGACGTATTATGAAATAGCGAGAACATGTTACGTCCGGCCCTCTGACGTGGCAAGCTGGCACCCATGAAACTGCCTGCTGTTTATTTCGCAATTCCCGGCGATATCCGCACGTTGACCGGCGGCTATGGCTACGACCGCCGGTTGCTGGCCGGCTTGCGTCAGCTCGGGTTGAACGTCGTGCATCAACCGCTCGACGCCGGCTTTCCGGCACCCACTGCCGCGGCGCTGGCGGCAACCGATGCCTGGCTGCAGAGCTTGCCGGATGCAACGCCGGTGCTGGTCGATGGTCTCGCCTTCGGCGTCATGGATACGTTGACCGGCAAACACGGCAAACGCTTGCGCTTCATCGCGCTGTGCCATCATCCGCTCGGCATGGAAAACGGCCTCGATCCCGCACTGCAGCAGCAGTTGCTGCAACGCGAGCAAGCGGCGTTGGCCGCGGCACGCGCCGTCGTCGTCACCAGCGCGCGCACCAAACAACTGTTGCATGAACGCCTCGCCGTGCCGACCGCGGCCATTACCGTGGCGCAGCCCGGCACTGAACGGCGCGGGTTCGCCCACT